>JAFRTA010000157.1 GCA_017427315.1 Clostridia bacterium | reverse complement strand
GCCCTTCCGGCTGCGCAGCTCAGATGCGGTCGATCAGCTCCCGCAGCAGCAGTCCCGCGGCGGGCTCGTCGTCAAGATTCCCCTCGATCTCAAAGCAGTTGAAGATCAGCTCGCCCCCGCCGTACCGGAAGCCGCTCAACACGTGGGCGGAACCGTACGCGCCTTCGAATTCGCAGGAGCCCGTATAGAACGCGGGGCAAAGGACCCGGTCGGGCGTGCGGGACGTTTCAAGCGCCGGATGGGGAAAGGCCTGCCCGAACCGCGGGAAGTCGACAAGGCCCGGACCGAAGCAGCCGAACACGCTCCCCGGTGTCATCACGCATTCCTTGTGATACAGCCAGTCGGGGCGGTTCCGTATATTCAGATCGTCCGCAAGGTGCGTTTTTTGCAGAAGCTGCGGACGCTCGAGGAACAGACGCGCGTTGAGGAACAGCGCGCGGACGCCGTTTTTCGCCGCCGTGAGGATCTCATTGAAAAGCTCCTCCGAAATTTCTTTTCCGACGAGCAGCAGCCCGCCGTCCGGGATCGTTTCCGCAAGACGGACGCCTTTTGCCCCGAGATATTTTTTCGTCGTTTCCGCTATGCCGAGGGCGGAGATTTTTGTTGTCTCCGGCGCCGCTTCGGCGGGGTCGGTCACATGGAACGCGATCGCGTTCCCGGCGGGCGCGCCGCCGTCGCGCAGAAAGGCGGTAAAGGTATATTTCCCCGCGGGAAGCTCCGGCGTCATATCTTCTTTGAAAATCGGCACGGCAAACGCGTCGTCTGCGATATCGAACGTCCGCGAAAATCCGAAAGCCGCGCCCTGCGGACCGGTCACGGAAAAATCGGCGGTATAGGTCCCCGGCTTCAGGACGCCGTCGTTCGCGAGGACCGCCTCGAAGCATACGGTCTCACCGGCGAAGAAATGCGGCTTCACGAACAGACAGAACCGCAGCGGCGCCCAGCCGTCGGCGACGGCGTCGAACATGCCGGGCTTGAAGCGCCGCCAGTAGGTCCACAGACCCTCGCCGCACATCCCGTGGTCGAGCAGTCCGGTCAGGCTGTAGCCGCAGAGGTTCGGATTGGAGCGGACGACGTTGAAATCCCGCAGGCGCGCATCCGCGTTGAGACGCTGGCTTTCCCGGAGCATCATTTCCGGATCACGCCAGACCGAAGCAAGGCCGAACCGCTCCCAGTCGCGGCGCAGCGCCTCGCTCTGGGCTTTGACCCAGGAGGCGTCCTCGAGTTCGTCGCTCATGCCAGCCTGCCGGAAATGCTGCCACTCGTCGATCACGTCGAACGCCGCGCCGGTGCCGAATTCCGAGAGGAATACGGGGCGGGCGCCCGCGCCGAGCGTGCGGAGCATCACCGTGTGTTTTTCGTCCATGGGTACGATGGGGTAGCTGTGAAAATCGCCCGCGCCGGAGCGGGAAGCGCCGCCGAGGTCGGTCAGCAGTTCTTCCCCGCCGTCGTGTCCCCAAAACGGTTCCCATTCCGCAACGCCGGGATTCGCGCCGGAGCCGAGCTGCTGCCGGTTGTCGAACCTGCCGCTGTTGAGCAGGATCAGGCGCGTGGGGTCAAGCTCCCTCGCGCGGGGCAGGAAACGCACCGCGCGGTCAAACACCGCGTTGTCCGCGGTCTCGTTCAGAAGTCCCCAGATTACGACCGACGGATGATTCCTGTCGCGGCGTATCATCGCCTCGGTGCATACGTCCCAGCGGCGCAGCATCGCTTCTTCGTCGCCGACGGGACAGCATCCCTCGCCGAGGCACCACGCGGCGAGGCATTCCTCATAGACCAGCAGACCGATCTCATCGCAGAAATCGAGCTGTTCTTTGCGGAACAGCCCCGCGATGGAACGCAGCATATTGAAGCCGCAGGATTTCGCGTAAAAAAGATCCTGCCGCGTCATCGAAGGGACCGCGGGCAGCATCTGCCCCGCGGGGAACGCGTTGCCAGAATGCGCGGATTTTATGAAGAGCTTCCTTCCGTTGAGATAAAACCAACCGTCCTTTACCCGGAAGTCGCGGAAACCGAAGCTTTCCGCGGCGGCGCTGCAGCCGTAAGAAGTCGTCAGCGTCAGCTCGACGCGGTATAAATACGGGTCTTCCACGTCCCACAGCCGCCGGTCCGGTACGGCGAGCGGGAGCGCGAGGAGAGTTTCTCCCCGCCGCAGGCGGAGCCGTTCTTCCGTCTCGGCGCAGAGCCGACCGTAGGTTTTATCGAAAACGCGCAGGGTAAGGAGCGCGTCCGTTTCCGCGTCGGCGGCGAGCCGTACCGTCGCCTTCGCGGTCAGAACGCCCGTATCCGCATCTCCCGTGAAAAATGCGTCTTCGATATACGCCGCGGGGACCGCCTCGAGTGTGACGGGATACCAGATCCCGCCGTGGTTCAGGCTGGAACCCGCCCGTTTCGCGACCGTTTTGTTCCGGCACGGGACGTTTGTGATATTCAGACCGTCGGTATCCCGGTCCGTAGGGTTGACGACGCGGACCGCAAGCAGATTTTCCTGCCCGTTTTTCAAAAGGTCGGCCACGTCGAACGAAAACGGGACCTCGCCGCCCTCGTTTTCGCCGAGCTTTTCGCCGTTGAGCCAGACCGTCGCCTTGTAATCCACGCCCTCAAAGCGCAGAAGGACGCGGTCGCCGGGGCGCAGGGACAGCGCGGGCGTGAACCGGTTCCAGTAAAAGGCGATCCCGTGGTACTCCGGGAAGGTCTGCTGAATGATCGAGGGGACCGGGGTCGGCATTGCCGTCGGCGATACGGACGCCGCCAGGCCTGCGGAAACTCCTTCGCCGGTTTCATCTTTGTCGATCAGCCAGTCCGTCAGGCGGGTCGTTCGATATCCCGTCATTTTCATCACCTTTTTTTAATATGTTTTTTTACTGTGAAAAATCGGTTTAAACACAAGCCATGATGTCCCGGACCGCAGCCGCGACCTGTTCCGCCGGAGAAACAGCGGCTTCGCCGTCCCCGTCCTGAACGCCGTAGGAGCCGAACTGCGCGTGGTTGCCGCCCTCGATGACATATTCCGCCGCGTCCGCAGGGACGAACCGTTTGCCCGCGGCGTATTTCTCCGGATCGAGAACGCCGTCCGCCGTGCCGTAGATCAGGACGGTGT
>JAFRTA010000156.1 GCA_017427315.1 Clostridia bacterium | reverse complement strand
GCGCCGCAGGAATCGCCCGCGCCGCAGGAATCGCCCGCGCCGCAGGAATCGCCCGCGCCGCAGGAATCGCCCGCGCCGCAGGAATCGCCCGCGCCGCAGGAATCGCCCGCGCCTGAAAAAACGGTTCCGGACGCGCCGGAACCGCCGTATTTCATCTATCTCGGCGAAATATTCCGGACCTATCTTCTCGCGCAGTATGAAGAAAAGCTTCTCATCATCGACAAACATGCGCTGCACGAGCGTATGCTTTTCAATGAAATCAGCGCCCGCGGCGCATGTACCGCTCGGCAGACGACGATGGTACCGCAGAGCGTGCGTCTTCCCCGGCGGGAATACGCCGCTGTGCTCGAAAATCCCGATGCGTTCGACCGTCTCGGGTTTTCGATTTCAGATTTCGGCGACGGCACGGTGCTCGTGCGCGAGATTCCGATGATGTTCGTCGGGGACGATATCGCCTCCGTGCTTTCGGAGCTCGCGGGGGAGCTGCTCCGGCACGCCTCCGCGCCGAAAACGGAAAAACTCGACTGGCTTTATCATTCCGCTTCCTGCCGCGCAGCGGTCAAGGGCGGCTCGGATATTACCAAAGAGGACGCGATCCTTCTGATAGGAAAGGCGCTGACCGACCCCTCTCTGCGTTACTGCCCCCACGGCAGACCGGTCCTGATCGAATTAACGCAGAAGGAATTGGAAAAACAATTCGGGAGAATTCAATGAACGAACGCAAAATACCCGTCGTCGCGGTGCTCGGCCCGACGGCGAGCGGAAAAACGAGTCTTGCGGTCGATCTCGCCATACGCTTCGGCGGCGAGGTCGTATCGTGCGATTCCATGCAGATATATAAAGAGATGTCCGTCTCCACGGCAAAACCCACGCCGGAGGAAATGCGCGGCGTTCCGCACCATCTGATCGACCTTCTGCCCGTCGGCACGAGTTACAGCGTGGCGGATTATATCCCGGCCGCAGCGAAGGCGATCGCGGATATCGATGCGCGCGGCAACAGGACGTTTCTCTGCGGCGGCACAGGGCAGTACGCCGACGCGCTTCTCGACGGAATGCGTTTTGAATACGGAGGCTGCCCGCAGGATATCCGTTCGGAAATGAGCTTTTTTCTGCAGCGCAACGGCCTCGAGGCGCTCGTTGCGCGTCTTGCGGCGGCAGACCCGCAGGCGCCGTCCCTGATTGACGTAAAAAATCCGAAGCGCGTCCTGCGCGCGCTTGAGATCGTCGAGGGCGAGGGCGTGCCGCTCGCCCGGTATCGGGAACGCAACCTTTCGGCGGAGCGTCCTTACGATAGCCTGAAGCTCGTGATCGACTTCAAAGACAGACAGCGTCTGTATGAGCGGATAGACCGGCGCGTCGAAAAAATGCTTGCCGACGGTCTTGTCAAAGAAGCCCGGACGGTCTATAATAAAAACATTACCTCCACGGCGGGGCAGGCGATCGGCTGCAAAGAGCTTGCGGATTACTTCGCCGGCGCAAAGAGTCTCGACGAATGCGTCGAAGCTGTCAGACGCGCCACGCGCCGTTATGCGAAACGCCAGCAGACATGGTTCCGCAGGGAAGCGGACGCGGTTTTCCTTTACGCCGACGAGGAGGACGTTTTCGCGCGCGCCGCGGAGGCGTGCGAACGGTTTTATAACGGG
>JAFRTA010000155.1 GCA_017427315.1 Clostridia bacterium | reverse complement strand
TCGGATATCGGGTATCGGATCTCGTGAATCGTGCTTGTGCAATATATGAATAACTTCTATCGTATTCGCAGCGTTAATTTTATGATTTGAGCCGCGGTTTCGGCACGATATCCGATCCCCGATCCCCGATATCCGCGGAGGACGTCAGCCCGACAAATCAGAATTTACTTTTTTAAATATCCCGCCGCCACGGGGAATTCGAAATATGTATCCGGGAACGGTTCGTCTTCCAGGGTGAAATGCCACCATTTGCAGTCGAGCGGCTGGAATCCGCAGCGGACCATTTCTTTCTGCAGCAGCATCCGGTTTGCGTACTGTTCTTCTGTGATCCCGCGGTAATCCGGGTGCGATATTTCGCCGAACAGGTCGAAAGGGCCGCCCATATCCAACTCTTTGCCGGTCGTCATGTCCAACAGCGTCAGATCCACCGTACTGCCCCGGCTGTGGCTTGAGCGCGTTGCGATATAGCCTTGCGTGAAAAGCTCCTGTTTCTCGAGATCGGGGTAAAAGTACGGCTTCATGCGGATATCCGTGTCTTCAAGTCCCCAGAGAGCGAAATGCTTCACCGCCTGGGCGGGACGGTACGCGTCGAAAATCTTCAGACGGTATCCGCGCAGATTCAGCTCATTGCTCACGGCTTTGAGCGCCCGCGCCGCGTCGAGGGTGAGAAGCGCACAGGGTTCCTCGTAGCCGTCGATGCGCTCGCCGATGAAATTGTAGGTGGAATAATAGCGGATCTCCTGCACCACGGACGGCACGTAATCCGCAAGAACGATAAACGCCGAGGGGTCCATCACGGCTCTTTTCCTGAAATCCGGCGCCATAAGCACGATCCTTTCCGAATGAGTATAAAACCAATATACTCTATCCGATGAAAAAATACAAGGGGTGCATATGAATTCCGGTCATCTTCTCAATCTGATATCGATTTCGACCGCCGTTCCCTTCATCTGCACGCCCGCCGCGGCGAGCTTTCCGAGCAGGGCGTTGGCTTTTTGCGAGAGCTGCCGTCCCGCTTCTTCCGCCGCGGCGGGGGCTTTCAGGATCTCCGACGTCTCGCCGCCGGAGATCTCCGCGGTATCGCAGAGACATTCCACCCGGATCACCGCGCCGTTCCCGGCGCGTTTTATTTTCGGCGAAGCGCGCAGAAGATGGAACGCGAAGCGCTCTGCGTCGTATTCCGCACATACCACGCCGTCCTTCGCGCCGCGTGTCAGAAGTGCGAAAAGCTGCGTCTCTTCGCCGTTCAGCTCCGCAGCCGGTTCCCCGCCGTTCAGGATCATCGTCCCCGCGAGGGACGGTTCTTTTTTTTCGTTCAGAGACAGGACCGGCAGATATTCCGCGGCCGTTCCGTCGTTCAGAAAATTGATGAATTCGTAGAGCCGCACCGTGGCGCAGACCGCGCTTTTGCCGCCCGTCTCGAGGATCCGCCATATCCGCACCGCCGGGATCTTTCCGTCGCCGATCTCGGCGGATATGATATCCTCCGCCCGGTCAGCGGCGGCGAGAAAGCTGTCGTTGCGCAATTGAAAAGAGCGGGTGAACAGATCGAGAACGTCCCGCAGCCGGCCTTCCCGCGCCGCGTCTGCGCCGACGACGATCAGCCGGTTCTGCGAGAAAACGGGCTCTCTGCCGGCGTCGGCGGCGATCTTCTCCAAAGCCTCGGCGACGGTTTTTCCCTCGGCGGACCGGACTTCCGTGATCGCGCCGTCGGAGGAGCCCTCGTTCCCCGCGGGGTGGGCCTCCGCGTCCAGCGCCTGAACGGTCAGCAGAACGCCGTCTCCGGCGAGGTCCACGCCGACCGCTTCAACGATCAGCTCCCGGTCAAGCTCGAAATTCCCGGCGCAGCCGGTCAGCAGCAGCGGCAGAAACAAAAGCAGAGCGGCGATTTTTTTCATTCAGATCCGTCCTTCCCCGATCACGGTCCTTCTTTCGCGAACGCGCTCCGCGGCCCGGACCGTCAGCGGGATCAGAAGTGCGGAGACCGCGAACAGCGCGGGCGGCGCGGCGGAGGTGAACACCGCCGCCGTATTCAGATTGTAAGAGAGCGCGATCACAGACCCTGCACAGAGGGCGCAGATCACAGCCAGCGCGGCAGCTTTGTTTTTGATACGGAACCCGTCCCGCAGGACCTGAAGCAGAACGGTGAGATACAGACAGAGCTTGATCAGCGCGCAAAGGATCCAGATCGCCGTAAACAGCGCGTCAAGCCGGACGCCCTCGCCCAGCCGCGCGTGGGTCGTCAGCGCGTAGACGGGAAAGATCTCCGTCTCGCCGAAGCCGCCGAGCACCGCCCGGTCGAGGAACGCCAGCGCAGCGGCGCAGCCGAAGCTCGCGATAAGCCAGATCGGCGCGGCCTTTTTTGCGCTGCCCGCGCAGCGGAAGCGGAGGATCGGCAGAACGGCGATTTCCGCCGTACTGCCGAGAGACAGCGCCGACTGCTTCAGAAGCGGCGACAGGCCGTCACGGAACGGAGAGACGAGATGATCCGTCCGGATCTTTCCCGCCGCCGCGCACACGAGCAGCAGGAGTCCCGCGCCTGTCAGCACGGTGGTCACGGCAGCGGCGCGCCCCACCGCACGCAGTCCCTTGTACGCGCCGTAGGACGCGCCTGCCAGCATCAGCGCCGTCAGCCAGTGGTTTCGGTTGTCCGAAAAAAGCACCGTGCCGGTGAATACCTCGATGCGCATCGCCGCCGCGAACGCCGCGAACAGAAAAACGGCGAGATATGCCGCCGCGCTGATCCGGCACAGCGCGGGGGAGACGCGCTCTGCCCGCACGAGGATGCTTTCTTCCCCGTCGGCAAGAAAGGACCGCTGTAGAAAAAGGACGCCGAACGCGAGCAAAAGCGAAAACAGCGCGCTCAGCGCCGCCGCGCCGCCGTCGGTCTTTCTGCCGTAAACGGAAATATAAGTAAAGCTCACCAGGAGCCTTGAAACGAACAGGGCGGCGAAGAGCTGCCCGGGCGTTGTCTTTTCGGTTGACATGGAGGACTCCGTTCTCAATAAATTCTGATTTATCGCTCCGCGATAAATCAGAATTTCACCACAAACCTCTTCTTCCCCATCTTCCGCCAATCCCTCCGCAAAAGGGCGTCGCGCATGCCCTCTTTCCGGAATGGCAGCATCGGCAGGGTGAAGGGCACGCCGAAGGGTTCCTGCGCGCAGATATTAAGCAGCAGCACGCCCGCGCCGAGCGCCACGCCGTAAAGGCCCGCCGTGCCGCCCGCGAGAATGAACGCAAGACGCAGCACGCAGATCGGGTCGTGCAGGTCGGAGATCACCGCCGAGGTGATCGCGGTCAGCGCCATGATAATGAGCATCGGCGCGGAGATCAGGCCCGCCGTGACCGCTGCGTCGCCGATGATCAGCGCGCCGACGATGCTCACCGCCTGTCCGACGGCGCGGGGCATCCGCAGACCCGCCTCCCGCACGACCTCGTAGACGATATGCACCAGAAGCGCTTCCGCCATCACGGGAAACGGCGTACCGACGACGGAAGAAACAATATTATAAAGCATTCCCGCAGGGATCATCTCCGGGTGGTACACCGCCGCGGCAACATACACACCCGGCAGAAAGATCCCGCAAAGGAAGGACAAAACGCGGATACATCGAAGAAACAGCGCGTAGAACGGCCGTTTCTGATAGTCGTCCAGCGTGGCGAAGTATTCGATCAGCGTGAAAGGCGCGGTCAGCGCGTGGGGCGTACCGTCGACGATCACGCCGACCTTGCCCTCGGTGAGCTTCGCGCAGAAAACGTCCGGCCGCTCGGTGAAGCCCACCGTGCGGAATACGCGAAGGCCCTTTCCCGCAAGAAACGGCTCGACGCAGCCCTCGCCGGAGATATAGTCGATCTTCATTCCCGCAAGGCGCTCTTTGACCGAATACAAAAGCTCCGCGTCCGCCCTGCCGTCCATATAGCAGACGAGCGCGTCCGTTTTGCAGCCCGTGCCGAGAACGATATGCTCAAGCCGCAGGTCCGCGGTCTTCAGACGGCGGCGCACGAGGGCGGCGTTATCCTTGAAGGAATCGGTGAAGCCCTCCCGCGAGCCCTGCTCCTGCATATCGGTCTGCGGCTCTTCGACCGATTTTTTCGGATACCCCTGCACGCCGAAGCATAAAGCCCTTTCTTCGCCGTCGATAAAGAACAGCAGGTTCCCCGAAAGCAGCGCGTCCTTCGCCTCGTTCAGCGTGAAGAGCTCCGTCTGCTGGACGCTCACGGAAACGCCGTCGCGGACCGCTTCGTACAGCTCCCCGGGATCCTCCGGCAGAACGCGCGAAGAAAGGATCGGTTCCGTCACGCTCATAAAGATCTCCGTGTTGTCGCACATCCCGTCGAGGAAGAAAAACCGCGCCTCGATCCGCGCACCGGACAGCAGCGTCCGCCGCGTTTTGAAATCGAAACAGCCGGAAAACAGCGCGGCGAGCGCCACGGCGTTTTCCGTCAGCGACGCGCTCAGCCTCCGGACCTCCCGCGGCGCGGGCGTTACGTTTTCGAGAAGGCTCAATCTGATCACCGTTATGAGTATTGACGGTTTTTGCGGAAATATACGGAAGAAGTGAAATCATAAGATCGCGGGGTTTTCAGATCGGGAAGTCGTGCGGACGTGAGATCGGGGCGCAAAAAGCCGGAGCTGACCGCCCCGGCTTTTTGACGTTATCACGATGATATAACTCCAAAAAATCCTTTTTCGGATCCGGTCCCGGAAATCGGTTACAGCCGGATCGCCGTCTCCACCGCGATCTCCGCGATTGCGTCGCGCAGGTCCTCCGGCATCCCGCCGAGGATCCGTCTGTCCCAGCCCTCGCCGTCGAGACAGTCCGCGGTATATAAAAACTGATAGACCTCCACGCCGCGGAATTTCCCGACCGCCATGACGGAAGCGCACTCCATCTCGACCGCGGCGCAGCCTTCCTCTTTACGCGACAGCATATTGCGCTGCGTCTCCCGGTAGAACGCGTCGGTGGTCCACGT
The DNA here is from genome assembly GCA_017427315.1 of Clostridia bacterium. Classification (GTDB taxonomy): domain Bacteria; phylum Bacillota; class Clostridia; order Oscillospirales; family Acutalibacteraceae; genus RGIG2774. The sequence continues at coordinate 1,457 of JAFRTA010000155.1, read as the reverse complement.
TTTCGTTTTGAGATACGGGACGTTCATCCTGTCGAAGATCGCCGCGAGCCGGTCCGCGGTCCCGATCGCGATATAATTGCCGGCGGGCAGATAGTGATAGCTTGCGCCCTCGTCCCGGTACGCCGCGGTCGGGATCAGGAGCTTCCCGGCGGTATGCGCCGCGTCAAGGGAACCGCAGGAGCCGAAAAACAGGACCTTTTTCGCGCCTTTTGCGATCGCCTCCTCCAAAATCGCGGCCGACGCGGCTCCGCCCACGGGGCTCTGATAGAAGCCGACCGTCCTGCCCCCGCGGCTAAAGCGCAGGATCGGGATCCCCCTGCCCGCGAACGCATGGTCGAACTGCTCCGCGCCCGTCTTTTCCGTGATCGCAGCGACGAATTTTTCGGTGAAGCAGGCGAGCAGGGTATCCGGGAAATCGGCGGGGATCTCCACGGCTTCCCGCGGTTCGATGATCCCGCGGTCCGCGTCAAAGCTGTCGGTGATGCTCATAAATATCCGCCTCCTTATCAATAATGAATATACAATACCATCCCCCGCGAGCGCAGTCAAGTAAATTCCGATTTATGCGCGCAGCGCATAAATCGGAATTTACCAAGGGAGAAGGGATGAGGGAGAAGGGAGAAGAGAATGCTGAATATGCGCCCTGCGTCTTGGTTGACGCCTTACTCTCAATTTTCTGAAACATGATATAATACCTTTTAGAACAGTATACACAGAATCTTCCGGAGAGGCTTTTATGATATTATACAAGCCCTTCTCTTCTCCCTGATCCCTGATCCCTAAATTCTGATTTAACGGCTCCGCCGTTAAATCAGAATTTATCTTCCTTCATCTCCCGACCGTTCCATTTCTTTCCTTTGATAATCCGCTTGTATCCGCATACCGTATGATCGAATAACTTTACGAGGCGAAAAACATGACCGTGACCGTGATCCGCACCGTGATCGTCTATATCGTCCTGACGCTCTGCGTGCGCCTGATGGGCAAACGCCAGCTCGGGCAGCTCCAGCCGGCGGAATTCGTTTTTTCCATCCTGATCTCGAACATCATCGCCCTGCCGATCGAGGACCCCCAGCGTCCGATGCTTCCGGCGATCGCCTCGGTACTGCTGCTCTCCGCGTTCGAGGTGCTGACCTCGTGGCTCACGATGAAAAGCGGCAGGCTGCGCCGCCTCACCGAGGGCAAGCCCGCGCTGATCATCGACGACGGGCGGCTCTGCGTCGAAAACATGAAGGAGCTGCGCTTCACCGCCGACGACGTGCAGGAGGCGCTGCGGAAAAAGGATATCTTCGATATTTCCACGGTCGCCTACGCGGTCGCCGAGACCGACGGGACGTTAAGCGTGCTGCTCAAGGCGGCGAACCAGCCCGCCGAGAAGCAGGACGTGGGCGGGAAGGGCGACGACGACCTGCGTGTCACCGTGGTATCGGACGGCAGAAGGATCAACGAACCGTTCC
>JAFRTA010000154.1 GCA_017427315.1 Clostridia bacterium | reverse complement strand
GTTTTACGATCAGCATTTCTCCGTCAACGACAAAGCGCACGTCCCATTGCGCGTACCGCATCCCGTACACCCGATCCGGGTCCGACTGATAAGCCGGGCGCGGATCGTTTTTTAACGCCTCGTCGAGCGCGGCGCGCTGCGCGTCCGACATTTTCGACGGGAGCGATACTTCATACGTGACGTTCAGCGTCTTCTTCTCCGTCGTATCTGTAAATCCAGCGGCCGCGTCCGGATAGCTGTCGGCATACGGCAGATAGGGCTTAATATCGAGAATCGGCGTCCCGTTCTGCAGATCCGCGCCGGAGACGATCAGCACGGGCCCGTCTTTTTCGTCAATATAAAATTTTTCAAGCTTTACGCAGGAAAGACCGATCGCGTTGGGACGGTAGGGCGATCTCGTCGAGAATACGCCGACGCGCTCGTTGCCCCCGAGGCGCGGCGGGCGCACCGTGGGCGACCACTCCCCTTCTTTTTTCGCCTCGTGGAATTCCCATACGAGCCAAAGACGTTCATACCCGTCGATCCCGCGGAACGCCTCGGCGACGCGGTAGGTTTTTTCCATGACGATCTTTGAAAGAAGATGCTCCGCCATTCCGCTCTGACGAGGAAGACCGAATTTCGTTTTGAAATCGTTATACAGATACGCAATGTATTCGACGTTCACAAAGATCCCTCCGTTTGTCTTGATCGGATAATGAATAATCGGGAAAAAACGGCGCATACTTTCATTGAAGGAGATGACAGTATGGAAACCATTACGACAGCCGAGCTCAAAGCGCTCGGGGATCAGCTGAACTGCGAACAGCTGCTGATCAAAAAATTCAAGGCATATGCCGCATCGGCACAGGACCCGCAGATAAGACAAGTCTGCGAGCAAACCGCATCGCAGCACAAGACCCATTATGACACGCTATTGTCACACCTCGGCGGAAGCTGCTGAAAGGAGAAACCATGAACGCAAGTTTTACAGACAAAGAAATCCTTGAGGATATGCTTTCCTCTCAAAAGGCAATCACCGGCGTATACAACTCATTCACCAACGAGTGCGCGCATCAGTGCGTGCGCACGGACCTGCTGAATATTCTTCAGGACGAGCACAATATCCAGGCGAATATTTTCACCGAGATGCAGAAACGCGGCTGGTACGCCGTAACGGACGCGGATGCGGGTCAGATTACGCAGGCGCGCGATAAATTCCAAACCATGGCGGCGACGCTTTGATTTTGCCGTGAAAAGCGAAGCGCTTGCCGGTTAAGACCTGAGACGAAAGACTGAAGACTGAATTTCTGATTTTAGGTCAGCGCCTCTGCTCCCGGAGTTCGGCTTCAGGCTTTCGGTCTTTGATTTTCGGCCCTATGGTCAAAACGCAAGAAAAAAGGCGCGGCGCGCCTTTTTCTTTATTCCGGTTTTTATCTTGACAGGAAGTCAAGCGTGACGCGCGCGGTTTCTTCCGCTTTATTCTCGATGAACATATGTCCTCCGCCCTCGACGATATAGTCCAGGCTGTTTTCCGGGAGCGCTGCGCGGAGATTCTTGCGCGCCGAATCCGCAATGACTTTATCCTTATCACCGTTCATAAATAGAATCGGCGGCATCTGCGAAACGGTCTCGTAATCGGTTGGGGTCAGCATCGAAAAATTATAGACGGCGCCTGTTCCCGTTCCCTTGATGCGGAACGGCGCGACGATGGCATCAACGTCGTAGGCACGGACGAATTCGCTGTCCTGAATCGCGACGCGCAGCAAGAGCCACACGAGGGGCTTGCATCTCCCCATGAGCTCCATGAACGGTCCGACGACAGAAGCAAAGAAATCGTTGCCCATCGCCGCCGACGCGGCGTTTCCGTCGTTGCCGGAGGTGCCGTAAAGAAGCAGATTTTTCACGCTGTCCGGATACGTCTGCGCCACGGCAAGCGCAACATAGCCGCCCATGGAATGCCCGGCGAGATACCACGGCTCGTCGGAGAGCCGAGACATCAGCGCATGGACGACCTCCTCGCGCGGCAAGCGGACGGTGTCTTTCGTTTCACGCGAAGAAAAACCGAAATCCGGAAGGTCGACCGCCACGCAGGTATAGCCGTTCGCAGTCAGGAGCGCGGCAAGGTTCTGCCAGCAGTATGTAGATTCCGCAAAACCGTGCAGCATCATAATCTGCCCTTTATTTTCACCCTCTGCGGGGAAAACGCGGTAATGCAGCGTATATTCGCCGTAATCGAAAAACGAGCTGTTTTCATACGGCGTGTCGTACCGCACGCCCTCGGCGACGGCAGATACGGCACAGGGGAAAAGCAGACATACGCAAAGAAGAACGGAAATGATTTTTTTCATAAAACTGCCTCCATCGTTCCGACGGTGCTTTCTTCGCCGGAATCACAATACATGATAACACGTTTTCACAGAAACCGCAATGATATTTCATTACCGAATCCCGACGACGTCTATCGCATCGAGAACGTCCATCCCTTTTTCGGTCAGAGCGGCGCTGCCGAGACGCGCGAACGTCGAAAACGGCGCATAATCGAAACCGACGAGCGGCTGGTCGTAATCGATATCCACAAGTCCCTTCATCTTCAGCATCAACAGCTCTTTTCCGCCGTCGTCTTTTTCAGAAAGAAGCATGGGGAATGCCCCCTCCTTCTTCAGCCCGACCGCCAAAAAAGAAAACTCGGCAAACAAAGACAGAATTCTGCATTCCTTTTCCGTCAGGTAAACCGTATTTCCGCATCCGCAGCAGCGTTCCATTCCATCACCCGATTCATGACGTTCTTGTTTTATTATACCCTTTGCGCCGCGGAATGTCAACGGAGTGAATTGACAAAACCTTCCGCCGCGATGTATAATATGATTGAAATTAGGGGGTGCTAACGATATGGAGCAGTATTCCATTACCGGTATGAGCTGCGCCGCCTGCAGCGCGCGCGTCGAGAAGGCGGTCTCCGCAGTTCCCGGCGTAACGGGCTGCGCGGTCAATCTGCTGACGAATTCCATGGGCGTCGAAGGTACGGCAAGCGAGAAAGAGATTATCGCCGCAGTCGAAAAAGCGGGCTACGGCGCGTCAAAAAAAGGCGCTGCCCCCGCCGCAGCTCCCGCCGCAGACGCTTTCAAGGATAACGAGACGCCGAAGCTGATTAAACGGTTGGTCGCGTCGGCTGTGTTTCTTCTGATCCTCATGTACTTTTCCATGGGCGTCCCGATGCTCGGTCTGCCCCTCCCGCGCGCGCTTGATAACAGTACAGCCGCGTACGGACTTCTCGAGCTTCTGCTGGCGACTGTCGTCATGGTAATAAATCAGAAATTTTTTATCAGCGGCTTTAAAGCCCTCGTTCACCGTGCGCCGAATATGGATACGCTCGTTGCGCTCGGCGCTTCGGCTTCTTATATATTCAGCGTATGGATGCTCTTTGAGATCATCGACAAACCCTTCGTTATCAATTCTTCTCACGAAATGGCGAATGACGCCGGACAATACCTGTATTTTGAATCCGCCGCCATGATCCTGACGCTGATCACCGTCGGAAAAACGCTCGAAGCGAGAGCAAAGGGAAAAACAACGAGCGCGCTGAAGGGGCTTATGGATCTTGCGCCGAAAACGGCGACGGTCGAACGGGACGGCAAAGAAATCGTCGTTCCCGCCTCGGAGCTTGCCGTCGGCGATATTTTCATTGTAAAGCCCGGTGAGAGCGTGCCGACCGACGGCGTCGTGCTCGAAGGCTCGAGCGCGGTCGACGAGTCCACGCTGACCGGCGAGAGCATCCCCGCCGACAAGCTCGAAGGCGACAAAGTTTTCGCCGCGACAATCAACAAATCGGGATATATCAGGTGCCGGGCGACGCGCGTCGGCGCGGATACGACGCTTGCGCAGATCATCAAAACCGTAGGCGACGCCTCCGCAACGAAAGCGCCCATCGCTAAAATCGCGGATAAGGTCGCGGGCGTGTTCGTGCCCGTCGTTATCTGTATCGCTGTTATTACCACCGTAATCTGGCTGCTTGCGGGCAGAGAATTCGGCTTTGCGCTCGAACGCGGTATCTGCGTGCTCGTGATCAGTTGTCCCTGCGCGCTCGGGCTCGCGACGCCCGTCGCAGTCATGGTCGGCAGCGGCGTCGGCGCGAAAAACGGCATTCTGTTCAAGACCGCCGAGGCGCTCGAAAACGCGGGTAAGGTCGACGTGATCGCGCTGGACAAAACGGGAACGGTAACAAAAGGCGAACCGACGGTCACGGATATTTTACCCGCGCCGGGCATCAACGAAAACATGCTTCTGCAGGCGGCATATTCGCTTGAAAGGATGAGCGAGCACCCCTTGAGCCGCGCCGTCGTCACCGAAGCGGAAGCCCGGAGCACGAAAGCGCTTGAAACGGAAGCGTTCGAAATCGTTCCGGGAAAAGGTCTGACCGCCGTATGCGGCAAAATGTCTCTGCGCGGCGGGAACGAAAGCTATATTTCGGAAGCTGTCGGCGCGTTCGGTCAAAGTATCGCCGAGTCCGCCGCAGCGCTTTCCGCGCAGGGCAAAACGCCGCTGTTTTTCTCTGCGGACAGCCGTCTGCTCGGACTGATTGCCGTCGCAGATATCATCAAAGAGGACAGTCCCCGTGCAATGAAAGAGCTGGCCGGCATGGGCATCTCGGTCGTAATGCTCACCGGAGACAACGAAAAGACCGCGAACGCCATCGGCGCCGAGGCGGGCGTCTCACGCGTGATCGCGGGAGTACTGCCCGACGGGAAAGAGCGGGTGATCCGCGCGCTTTCCGCCGAGGGGCATACCGCCATGGTCGGCGACGGCATAAACGACGCGCCCGCGCTGACAAGCGCGGACACCGGTATCGCGATAGGCGCGGGTACGGATATCGCTATCGACGCCGCGGACGTGGTGCTGATGAACAGCCGCCTGACGGACGTTTCCGCGGCGGTACGTCTGAGCCGCGCCGTAATCCGCAATATCAAACAGAATCTGTTCTGGGCGTTCTTCTACAATATCATCTGTATCCCCGTCGCGGCGGGCGCGCTGATCCCGCTGTTCGGCATATGGATGGACCCGATGTTCGGCGCCGCCGCCATGAGCCTTTCCAGCTTTTTCGTTGTGACGAACGCCCTGCGGCTGAATTTCGTCAAAGTACACGACGCAAGACACGATAAAATAAAAAAACGCAGAAAAACGCCGCTTTCTCCCGCACCTCCGGTCTCGGCAAGCGCACCTGCGCGGGCGGCAAGCGATACGCCTGCGGACAAAGACGCTTCCGTCACGATACACGTCGAGGGTATGATGTGCGAGCATTGCGAAGCGCGCGTCGTAAAAGCGCTGAAGGCAATCGACGGCGTCGTTTCGGCAAGCGCCGACCGTGAACGCGGCGTCGCCGAAATCAGAACAAACAAAGCCGTTTCGTCCGAAGCTCTGAAACAGGCGATTGAATCTGCGGGTTATGACGCCGTTGAAGAGTAAACACCCTTTGTCGGGAATCATTCAATCATGGACGCACTTTCGGAACATACGACTCCGTATGATTGCAATTTTGACAGCTTTTTGATAAAGATAAGAATTTTTACAAATTGTGTTGCTTTTTTCGAATGCATCTTGTATAATACAATATGTAGGCAACTGCAATTTTTTCGAAAGGAGGACATTTCAATTATGGAATCTGCTGTTAAAGTAATCCTTAAAATCGCGAAGATCATCCTGAAGCTTGCGAAAGTTCTCTGGAAGCTCGGTCTGCTCAATTCCGAGACCATTTCCATGGTCAGCGGCTACCTTGGCGGGCTGAACCTCGGCGACATCGACATCGGCAGCATCACCGACGGCCTTCACTAATCTCGGATCGTTGATCTGAATCATTGTTGCAACAAAAAATACCGGTACGCATCGGCGCGCCGGTATTTTTCATTGATTTGCCGTTTACCCTTTGTATTTCTCCGAAAGGTCGGGCAGAAAATCCTTTCGGTAATTCTCTTTGTGATAAATGCGGCAGAGCTCCGCGAGCCCGTCGTCGGGAATGCGGTTGACGATCGGCAGATGCGAACCGATCAGATATGTCGTCGCCGTTTTCTCCACCGTTTCGATCAGACCGAACGCCTCGTCCATATTTCTGCCGACGGCGTAAATACCGTGGATCGCCCATACGACGATTCGGAATTCCTTCAGCTTTTCCGCCGTTGCGGCGCCTATCTCGGGCGTGCCGCAGGGCATCCAGGGCAGCACGCCGACCCCGTCGGGAAAATCGACGATGCATTCGGTGTTGAGCGACCAGAGCGTACGGGTGAATTTCGCTTCGTCCAATTCATGGCTGTAGGTCATCGCCATCGTGTAATTCGGATGGCAGTGCATCACGATCCTGTTCTCGGGGTCGACCGAAAGCCGCGCCTTATGGCTCAATATATGCGCGGAGAATTCCGACGTGGGCCTGCCGCCGTCACGAAAGCCCCACAGGACCTCTGCTGACGCGCCGTCCGCGCCGACGCGGAGAATGCCGAGATTTGCCTCGGGGTCCTTTATAACGTTACGGAAATACTTCCCCGCCCCGGTGACGAGAAAGATTTTACCCTCAACGCCCTTTGCGTCGAAATTCACCGGTATCGTGCGCAGCACGTTGCCGAGATCGAGATATTCCGCCGCTTCGTTTCCGTCGATCAGATAACTGATATTGCCGCCGTTGCGCTCAGCCCAGCCGAGACGGTAGATGTTCTGCGTCGCTTCGACGAAATCACGCAGAAACGGCGCGTCGGTCACTTTTTTAATGATTCAACCTGCTTTCTTGATGATTTTGGCCAAGATTCAGAAACGCGCGGGCCCCGACCGGGATCGGAGCCCGCCTTGCTTTTTATCTTTTGAAAAGAACGTCTTTTTCGTAGGCGGCGATTTCGCCGAAATAGTCGTCGGAGAGGCCCTCTCTGGCAAGATACTCGTTCCAGATATCGCCGAAGGGTGCGGTCTTCATCCGCTCGGAAAGGACCATGAGCTCGCTGAACTGAGCGTTATCCTGCAGCTTCTTCATTTTCCGGTTCGGCTGCAGCAGCGCGAACAGAAGCGCCTTGCGGACGCTGCGAACGCCGGTCACCCACGCGGAAATACGGTTGATGGACGCGTCGAAATAATCCGTGGCGATGAATACGCGGCCGATCGCGTCGTTCCGAACGATCTCCTTTGCGATCTCCATCGTCTCCGCGTCGAACAGCACGACGTGGTCGGAATCCCAACGCATGGGTCTTGTTACGTGGAGCGCGATGCGCTTGTGATAACAAAGCAAAGACGATATCTTGTCGGAAACCATCTCGGTCGGGTGGTAATGTCCGTTGTCCATCAGCGGGGTGATGCCGCGCGAAGCGGCATAACCGAGCGTGAATTCGGACGAACCGACCGTATACGCCTCGAGCCCGATGCCGAAAACCTTGGATTCGAGGGTAATGAAGACTTTTTCTTTATCGTAAGGCGTTTTGAGGATTTCGTCAAGCGAGGCCGCAAAACGCATGCGCGGACCGAGACGGTCGGCGGGGATATCCTTGAACCCGTCGGGGATCCAGATATTCATGACGCAGGGCTTCCCCGTTGCGCAGGCAAAATAGTCAGAAATCTCGATGCAGCGTTTGCAGTGTTCTATCCAGAAGGTGCGGACGGTTTCGTCCGGCGAGGAAAGCGTAAGATTATCTTTCACCATCGGATGAGAGAACAGCGTGGGGTTGAAATCAAGGCCCAGACCGCGTTCATTCGCGAAGTCTACCCATTTTTTGAAGTGCTTCGGCGCGATTTTATCTCTGTCGGCGAATTCTCCGTCTTCAAAAATCGCATAACAGGCGTGCAGATTCAGTTTTTTCGCGCCGGGCATCATCGAAAACGCCTTGTCGATGTCCGCCATGAGCTGCTCTGGAGTGGTCGCCTTGCCCGGATAGTTTCCGGTGGTCTGGATGCCGCCGGAAAGCGCCTCTTTGCTGTCGAACCCGACGACGTCGTCGCCCTGCCAGCAATGCACGGAGATCGGTATTGCGCTGACGGCAGCGAGCGCTTTTTCCGCATCAACGCCGAAACCGGCATAAATTCTTTTCGCTTCTTCGTATCTTGACATGATGATTCTCCTTCAGCTTTCTTCGGTTTTCATGCCGAGCAGTTTATATCCCGCCGCGTCGATCGCCATACCGAGCTCAAACTCGGAAATCGGTTCGCGGGAGACGATTACGGTCGTATCTTCTTCATGCGACGAAGAAACGCTCTCGACGTCAAACCGCGCCGCAATTTCGTCGTTCACGTGCTTCTCGCAGTGTGAACACATCATACCGTCAACATTCAACGTAATTCTGTACATCCGCTCGTTTCCTTTCAGCTTCCGTCATTCACCCTCGGGATGATTTTCCCTGACAAAGTCGTTGATGCTCTGCAATACCTCGTCAGCGTCAAGTCCGTGCACCACGCACGCCTGCTCGAGCGATTCGCCGATCGACGAGGGACAGCCGACGCAAAACATGCCGCTCTGCATGAGAACGAGCGCGATATCCTGATCGTATTCGAGCATTTCGCCCATCGTGGATTCTTTTGTAAACTGCATGATTTTTCCTCCGGTAATTTTGATAAACAATTTCTTTCTTATATAATAATGCATTTTCGGGAAAAGTCAAGACGCGATGTGTCTTTTCCGCAAAGACGCGGCGTTATTTCCGGTTCCTTGCGCATGCTGCGGGATTCTTCGGTCATATCCCGTTCACGTGACGCAGATACTCGTCTTTCGGTATCATGGGCGTTTCGAGTTCTTTCACGGTCTGCGGCGACAGCTTCAGACGCCGGGCGTATTCTTCTCCGGCTTTTTCAAACCGGGCAAGCAGCGGCCCGACGACGGCGGCGGCTTCCGGGACGTTCATCAACGGCGCTTCCGGGACGAATATCTTGTCCGGACCGGCGAAACAGATATCGCACATCTTTCGCAGCCCCGCAAAGTTATCTTCCCAATCGGGGAATCCCGCTCCGCAGATGACCAGCGTATGGATCCGCGAAAAATCCACGAGCGGTTCATGCCGGACGCCGCCGTCCGACGTGCGTACCATCTTCATTTTTATCAACGGAATCGTTCGGTCGAGCACTGCTTTCAGATGCGAGGGCATGCCATAGCAGTACAGCGGGAAGCTCCATATGACGACGTTGGCAGCACGGTAAAAATCGAGGATCGCATTCTGGTCGTCGTCGATGACGCAACGGCCGTCCCCGCGCGCCCAGCAGCCGAAACATCCACGGCAGGGCGCAATATCCTTTTCGATTACACGAACTATGCGAATTTCATGGCTTCGGTCTTTATTCAGGCCCCTCAGAAAAGCATCCGTCATACGGAACGTATCGCTTTCTTTTTTCGGGCTTCCGTTCAACACGAGTATTTTCACGCTGCTTTCATCCCTTCTCTTTCTGTTTCGGGCTGTTCACGGAAAGACGGAACAATCCGTGCAGATTGCAATAACAGAAAACGCTTTTCGTGCCCCGGATCTTGAAACGCGCTTCCGCCGCGCCTTCCGGATACAGCTTGACGAATTCCGCGCCGTCGTCTCGTACAGCCGCCAGAAACGAAATATAATGCGTTTTGCTCATTTCATGCAGGACCGTGACGCAGTACTCGTCTTCAACACGAACGGCGACGGCGGAATGCGTCTCGTCGGCGTCCTCCGCTTCGAGCGCGGGAAGAACGATACCGCAGCAGCTTATGACCGCTTCACCCGTACTTTGAATCATATTGCCGCAGATCGGACACACGTAAAAACGCAGCCGCCGCATGTTGCACGCCTTGTTGGTATTCACGACGTTCTTTCCGGCGAACAGTTCAATCACCGAAACGCCGAGCGCCGCCGCCAGCGGTTCTATCAGTGAAACATCGGGATATCCCCTGCCGGTCTCCCATTTCGAGACCGTCTTTTCACTGACGCCGATTCGTTCCGCAAGCTGATTCTGCGTCAGTCCCGCTCCGCCGCGCAGGCGTCTGACCATTTCGCCGGTAACATATTGATTCATCACACATT
>JAFRTA010000153.1 GCA_017427315.1 Clostridia bacterium | reverse complement strand
GCAAATACTGATTTGTCGCTCCGCGACAAATCAGTATTTGCCACACACTCCGCTTCCGTCGAACGCGGGCACGTATTCCTCCTTCGCGGAGGACAGCTCCTGCACGAAGCCGTTTTCGACGCCGCAAAGATACATATAATCCACGGCTTTTTCGTATTCTTCCGGCGTGAGCCTGCGGTTCAGCTCCGGATATTTTTCGCAGGCGGGCGTGGGAGTGAACTGGCTCATCAGGCTGAAGCCCGCCTCGCCGTGCGGAAACATCGACGAAAACAGGTCGATCACACCGTAGGTGTTTTCGATGTTTCCCGGCAGGACGAGGTGCCGCACCTGCACGCCCCGCAAAAGCGTTCCTTTTTCGGAGAATTTCTGCGGTCCCGTCTGACGGTACATCTCCTTTATCGCCGCTTCGGCGATCCCGGAATAGTCCGGCGCGTCCGAATAACGCTTCGCCGCGGCGGGGTCGGCATACTTGAAGTCCGGAAGATATACGTCGATATACCCTTCGAGCGTTTTCAGCGTTTCGACGCTTTCATACCCCGAGCAGTTATACACCACGGGCACGGGCAGACCGCCCCGCAGCGCTTCGACGATCTGCGGCGCATAATGCGTGGGCGTGACAAGGTCGACGCACGCCGCGCCCTGCGCGATCAGTTCAAAGAAAATTTCGCGCAGGCGCTCCGGCGTGATCTCAACGCCGATCCTGCCGCCGCTGATCTCATGGTTCTGACAGTAAACGCAGCGCAGCGGGCAGCCGGAGAAAAACACGGTCCCCGCGCCGTTTTCGCCGCTGATCGAGGGCTCCTCCCACAAATGCAGCGAGGCGCGCGCCGCCTTCAGCGTATTCTTCACGCCGCAGCGCCCGGCGTTTTTTTCTCTGTCGGCCCCGCAGCGGCGCGGGCAAAGCGTGCACCCGCTCATGATCTTGCGAGAAAATGCTTTTCGAGCCGCAAAAGCATTTTTTTCATTTGCAGACCGTAGGCGTAGCCGCCGGGTTTCCCGTCCGCCGCGGTCACACGGTGGCACGGGATCACGATGGGCAGCGGGTTTTTGTGCAGCGCGCCGCCGACGGCCCTTGCGGCGTTCGGCTTGCCGATCCGCGCGGCGATCCCGCCGTAGCTGACCGTCTCGCCGTAGGGGATCTTTTCCGTTTCGCACAGGACGCTCCGCGAAAAATCCGAACCGGCAGGCGCAAGCGGCAGGTCGAATTCCTTACGCTCCCCCGCAAAATACGCGTTGAGCTGTCTGCCTGCCTCGGCGAGCACAGGCTCCGCGTCGTCGCGCAGCCACTGCTCCGGAAGCCCGGACGCGTCGAAAAACACGCGGACGAGCTTGCCGTCTTCGGCGGCGAGGCCGATCTTCCCGATGGGCGATGCGATAAACGTGATATGTTCCATAGCTCAGAAAACTTCTCTGTAATACAGTCCCGCGGTGTGCTTCTCCGCGGCGGTCCTCCCCGCGCGGGCGCAGGTGAAGACGCGCGCGCACTCCGCGGCGGATTCCCCGGTAAAATACAGTATTTTGTGATCGACGAACGAAAAATCCCGGTTCAGCACGTCCAGCGGGACGCTGTTGTACATCACGGTGAATTTCCGGTCCTCGCAGGCGAGAGGGAATTCCACGCCTTTGCGGTCGGCGACCGTTCCGCGCCCGGGGCAGCTCCCGCAGCCCTTCTCTCCCCGCAAGGGGCAGACGCGGTATTTCATCAGCGGCAGCCGCCCGTAGACGACGGCGGAGATCGGGATATCCGTCTTTATTTTTCGGATATCGGCGGCGGAGAGCTCAAAGGACAGCTCCGCTTCCGATATGCCGAGTTTTTTGTATTCGTTCAGCGCGACGGAATTGAAAATATTCAGCCCGAAGCCGCCGTACACCTCGAAGCCCCGTTCCCGCAAAAGGAACGCCTGCCCGAGGTTGTCCGCGCGGACGGTCCTCACGCCGAGCGTCCGCAGATACGCAAGATCGCGCTCGAACATCGGTTCATCCTTCGCGAACACGAGCGCGGGCGCTTCTGCGCAGAGCCTTTCGCCGTACCGGTCTGTTAATTCGGGATGACGCAGGAGCTCGCGCAGCGGGAAAAACATCTTTTCCGCGCCGCAGTCGAACGCCTGCTCCGCCCGGGCGAAGCGCAGATAAAAGCCCTTTTCCGCGTGTTCACCGGCGGGAAGCGGGTAATCGAAATCATGAAAGACGCGGCTTTCCGGCGTTCTGCGCTTTTCCGCCAGACGCTCGAGCGCGTCCCGCCGCAGCGCGTTCAGCGCCGACGCGGGCAGATACAGATCCCGCGGATTCTCGAACGCAAATCGTTCTTTTTCAATAGAATACGGCGTTCCGCCGGTTTTGGATATGTTTTTATACGCGTTATCCGCGTTCGTTCCCGCGCCCTGCGGCGCAAGCCCCGCGGCGCCCCGCGCGCATACGGTATGCGCGCCGTCGGTGAGCGTCAGCGCCGAGCCGTCGTCCGCAACGGTCAGCGAAGCGGTCAGCGGGACGCGCGGCTTTTCTTTTCTGTACAGCTCGCGCAAAGGCGCGAACACCTTTTCTGTCGCGGCGGTCACGTCCTCATACGTGCGGCAGCCGAACATGCCGATATCGCGCTTCCCGGTGAGATAACCGTCGGTGAAACCGCTGCGGGAGAACACGTCCCGCAATATTTTTTCGTCGTAAGGCTCCCCCGCCCGCGCTCGGACGCAGGCGTCCGTCGCCGCGGAGGCGTATTCGGGGCGTTTCATTCTGCCCTCGATCTTCAGCGAACGGACGCCCGCCCCGGCAAGCTCCCCGATCCTGCCGATATACGACAGATCTTTGAGAGAAAGCGCGTAATTTCTGCCCCGCGCGGTAAAATCGAGTCGGCACGCCTGCGCGCAGAGTCCGCGGTTGCCGCTTCTGCCGCCGAGCATCGAGGAGATATAGCAGCAGCCGGAAACGCTCATGCAAAGCGCGCCGTGCACGAAGCTCTCGATCTCCAGTCCCGCCGCGTCGGCGAGGGAGCGCAGCTCGCCGAGCTCCAGCTCCCGGGCGGGCACCGCGCGCACGAAGCCCAGCTCCCGCAGGGCGCGCATGCCCGCGGCGTTATGTACCGTCATCTGCGTCGAGGCGTGCAGGCGCATTTGCGGGCAGCACCGGCGGAACACCGCCGCCGCCGCGAGGTCCTGCACGATCACGCCGTCCGCGCCCGCTTCGTTCAGGAGCCGGGCAAGGGAAACGAGCCCGTCAAGCTCCCGGTCGGAGATCAGGATATTGACCGTGACGTAGACTTTCACGTTCCGTTCGTGACAAAACGCGACCGCTTCCCGCAGGGCGCCGTCGTCGAAATTGCCCGCTTTCCGCCGGGCGTTGAAGCCGGACGCGCCGAGATACACCGCGTCCGCGCCCGAAAGCACGGACGCGCGCAGCTGCTCCGCGTCGCCCGCGGGAGACAGGATCTCGATTTTGTTCGGATTGATTTTCATAATGCGATCCGTTCCCGGTCTGGAAGTTGCCTTTTGCAAAAGTATAGCACAACGGCGCGAAAATTAAAATAGATTTTCCAAAGATATTTTCTCGGAATTGCGGATATTTTCCACCCGCTCGCCCGCCTCGCGGCATTCCGCCCGCATCCGCAGCGTATCCCCCGCGCCGAGATAGTACCCGATCAGCACGATGTTTTCATGCAGCGCGTCCGCCTCGGCGTGCGGGAACCAGACGTAAAACAGCTTTTCCGCGCGGTCCCATGCGGTTTTCAGCGATTCGTATTCGCCGGCGAGAGCGTCCGGCTCCGCCCGCTCGACGCGCACGAGCCCCTCGGCGACCTTCGCTGCGCTTTTTTCCACCGCGCACGCCGCGACGGCGGCGCCCGCGAAGATCGCGAGCGTGAGGACGAAAGAGACGATCAGACGGCTCATTTGTGCTTCCCTTTCTTTTTTACGGCGTCCCGCTTTTCGATCACGTTGTTTTTCCCCTTTCCCGCCACGTCGAGAAGCATCAGCTCCGACGCCGTTTTCCCCGTCTGTTTGACGAAAGAACCGATCTCTTCGTCTGTAAAGCTCCTGCCGAG
>JAFRTA010000152.1 GCA_017427315.1 Clostridia bacterium | reverse complement strand
GGCGGGATCGGCTCGGGTTCGAATACGCGCACCGCCGGAAGCTGCGCGAGGCGCGCCGCGGTATAGTCGATCAGCTCTTTCGTGCCCTCGGCGATGGGGGCGATGATCTCAAAATACGGCAGCCCTTTTTCTTCTTCGATAAACTTTCTGAATTCCCCGCGCTGTTCGTCGGTCGCCAGGTCGATCTTGTTGCCCGCGACGATCTGCGGGCATTTCGCAAGCTCCGGGTTGAATTTTTCAAGCTCGCGGTTGATGGTCTCGAAATCCGTTTTCGGGTCCCGGCCCTCCGAGCCGGACACGTCGACGATATGCACCAGCAGCCGGCAGCGCTCTACGTGCCGCAGGAACGCGTGCCCGAGGCCGACGCCGTCGCCCGCACCCTCGATGAGCCCGGGGATATCCGCCATCACGAAGCTGCTCTCCGGGCCCATGCGGATCACGCCGAGCACCGGCGTGATGGTGGTAAAATGATAATTCGCGATCTCGGGCTTCGCGTCGCTGACCACGGAGATCAGCGAGGATTTGCCGACGTTCGGGAAGCCCAGAAGCCCGACGTCCGCCAGCAGCTTGAGCTCCAGCAGGACCTCGAGCTCCTCGCCGGGCGCGCCGTTCTTCGCAAAACGCGGCGTCTGGCGCGTCGAGGTCGCGAAATGCGTATTGCCCCAGCCGCCTCTGCCGCCCTTCGCGGCGATAAACGGCTCGCCGGAGGAAAGGTCCGCCATCAGACGCCCGTTCGCGTTGTCGCGAACCAGCGTGCCGCGCGGCACTTTTATCATCAGGTCCGCGCCGTTTTTGCCGTGGCAGCGCTTGCCGGAGCCCGGCGTGCCGGACTCGGCTTTGTATTTTCTTTTGTAGCGGAAATCGGCGAGCGTGGAGAGATTGTCGTCCGCGACAAAGACGATATTGCCGCCCCTGCCGCCGTCGCCGCCGTCGGGCCCGCCCGCCGCGACGTATTTCTCGCGGCGGAAGGTCACGGCGCCGTCGCCGCCGTTCCCCGCTTTGATTTTGATGACCGCTTTATCAATAAACATGATAATCCTCACAAATGAATATAATATATCATTATACAAATACTTATTTTATCACAGACTGCGAAAAAGATAAACACCTTTTTGCAAAAAAATTCACTTTGACCGGATTCTTTTTCTTCTCCGGCGGCCGTTTTGCGTAAACAATCCGAAAAAAGACGGAAGATTTCGTTTTTTTTGTAATTTTCAGAAAAAAAGCTTGACAAAAACCAAATTCTGTAGTATATTAGTTTCAGTAAATACTATATATTGTCTCATTGTATTTCGGCGCAGCGAAACGCGCCGTCCGTTCCGTCGATAATTACATTATCCTGCGGCAGGGTTCTTAACTCTTCCTCCCCGGCTGCGGGATCCCGGTTCAAAAACAGCGGCAATCGCCGCTGTTTTTTATTTTCCAGAAAATAAAAATGTGAATAACATATGAATTAAACGCGATTTTCTTGACACAAAACCGCAATAATGATATATTATATTTGTTTATTATGTGTTATTGTCCGAGAAATCGGCTTATGATATCCGCAATGCGTATCATCCGGGATGATTACCTCGAGAGGAGAATAAAAATGAAAAGAACAGGAAGAATCCTCGCCGCTGTTCTTTGTCTTGTGATGCTGGCCGCGAACGCCGCGGTCTGTTTGCCTGCGGCAGACGCCGCGAAGAAAGGCAGTTGGGCGGGCACGTGGAGCGTATCGCCGGTGCCGACGGGGTACTATATCGGCAGCACGCGCTTTCAGGATTTCATGCTGAACAGCTCCTGCCGGACGGTCATCAGAACTTCGGTCGGCGGCGAAAAGATACGTTTCAAGTTTTCCAACCGATACGGCTCGCAGGATCTTGAAATCAAAAAAGTGCGCGTCGCGCGCACGTCGCCTTTGAGCGATACCGCCATCATTGAGGGAACGAGCCTTCCGGTGACCTTCGGCGGCTTGGCGGGCGCAGTCATCCCGCCGGGGAAAACGGTCTATTCCGACGAGGTGAAAATGCACGTGGAGAGCTTCGAAAAGCTCAGCGTCACCGCCTATTATTCGAGCTTCACGCCGATGTCCACCGGCGGTCTGATCAACGCGAAATCCTATATCGACCCGGGCGACCGGACGGAAGCGATCTCATTTTACGCGCAATCGCCCCTGACGATCACCTCCGGCGCGATCGTTTACAACACCACCCCGTTTCTCTGCGGCGCGGAGACCTACGGCAGAGGAAATTGCTGCGTGGTGATGTTCGGCGATTCGACACTTGCGAACGATTCCTCGTATTATCTCGCCGAGAAGCTGCATCTGAACGGCATGGAAAACGTCGGCGTGCTGCAGCAGGCGATCATCGGCAACGAGCTTCTGAACGACCGCTACGGCGTAACAAATATCAGCCATCTGTTCGGCGATTCCGGTTTGAGCCGCTTCCCCGAGGATGCGCTGAACTACGCCGGGGTCAAGGCGATCTTCGTCAAAATCGGGCTGAACGACGTGCTGCATCCCCGCAGCACGAGTCTTGAGGGCAGC
>JAFRTA010000151.1 GCA_017427315.1 Clostridia bacterium | reverse complement strand
TAAATTCTGATTTATCGCTCTGCGATAAATCAGAATTTATCTCTTTATTTTTCCGCTTTATTGTGCTACTATATAAAAGAGGTGGATTTTCATGCAGATCAACTACCGGCTGGCGAAGCCCTATCCCGACCACATCATGCTCGGTTTTTCGGGCGACCCGCGCACGGAAATCACCGTGACGTGGCGAACGGATACGGGCGTTTCCGAAGGATACGTCGAATACCGCGCGGCGGACAGTGAAAAAAAATACACCGCCGAAGCGGTGATGAAGCCCTTCACGGGGGACGTGAGCACGTCGCACATCTTTTGGGCGAAGCTGACGGGGCTCAAGCCCGGCACGAAATATGCTTACACCTGCGGCGGCGCGGACGTGCGCTCGGCGGAGTATTCCTTCACGACGCAGGAAGAGGACTGCGACGACTTCACCTTTCTGCTGCTTGCGGACCACCAGAAGGACGACTGCCACGAGAATCCGGACTACAAGCCCTTCAACAAACTTCTGAAGCGCGTTCTCTCGGAGCACCCCGAGGTGCGGTTCATCCTGACGCTCGGCGACAACACCAACTGCGGCCAGCACGAGATCCAGTGGAACGCCATGTTCGAGGGCATGGAGGGCGTGATCGAGTCCCTGCCCTATATGATGAGCTGCGGCAACCACGACAACCGGGGATTCCGGCAGTATTTTCCGACCGAGCAGGGCCGCTATTACGCCGAGCCCGCCGCGTTCTTCAACGCGCAGCTCGAATTTTCCTACACAAAAAACGGCCCCGCGGGCTGGGAACCGGAAAATTACGCCTTTGATTACGGCAACTGCCATTTCACGGTCTACGGCGTGAACGAGCCGGAGATGGTCAACGCCTGGTCGATGAACGACCTCGACAAAACGGATAAAACGTGGAAAATGGGCGTATACCATTTCCCGATCTATCCGTCGATCCCCGAGGGGCACAATTTCGACGCCTATCCGTGGCTGCGGCCCGCGATGGAACGGCAGAATATCCTGTTCGCCGGGCACGAGCACAATTTCGCCCGCACCTTCCCGGTCCGGGGCGATAATCTGTACGACCGGCCGTCGCAGGGAACGGTGCATTATATGCTCGGCTCGAGCAACGACAATCCGCCCTGCGGTTCCATGCAGAAGATATGGCACGCCGCCTTTTACCCGCAGGAGGAGCACGTCTCGATGTTCGGTCTCGTGCACGTCAGCGGGAAAAGGCTGCATATCACGGGCTTTCTCGACGACGGCAGGATCGTCGACGACTTCACGCTCGACAGGGGGCGCGACGAAATCCTGCCCCGCGCCGCCGCGCCGAAGTATTCCCACACGCGCCTGACCTTCAAAGGCGCGGATATCGGGCTTGCGATGCGGGAGACGATCCCCGTTTATAAGGACGGGACGTGGTTCATCCCCTTCGGCACCCTCGCGGCGTTCGCCGGCGGCACGGTCGAGCGGACGAAGGATAAGATCCGAATCGAGTTTTACGGGCATTATGCCGAGTATTCCTGCGGCAGCGCCGTCGCTTTAACGGACGCCGGAGCGCTCGACATGAAGCATGAAGTCTTCCGCGGCGCGCGGGAACAGCTCTTCATCCCCATCGACGGCGCGTGTTCCCCCTTTAAAATGCGCTGGACGTACGCCGCCGATACGAATTATATCGATATCCAGAATGAAGACGAAGCGAAGCCGGCGGCAAGGCAGCCGTAAATTCCGATTTATGCGCGCAGCGCATAGATCGGAATTTACAGTTCGGAGTTCGGAGAGCGGAGTTCGGAGATAAGGAAGTCGCTTCGCGGCTTGATGATAGATGCCATTAAATGAAAAACAGTGAAAACAATCAAGCCCTTTGTGTAAATTTTCAGATATATATAAATGGGGTACGGGGTGAAACCCCGTCCGATCTCCGCTCTCCGAACTCCGCTCTCCGCTCTTATTAAATACTGATTTGTCCGCTGCTTCGCAGCGATAAATCAGTATTTATTCCGCCCCTATTATTTTGATATTATCCGCCTTGATATCGCTGTTATCCAGAACGATATCGCTGATGCGCAGCACGAGCGTTTCGTCGACGATTTGTTTGGGCACGACCACCTGGATCGCGTCTCCGCCGACGACCGCGACGCAGTCCGTTCCGGTTTTTGCGCTGACCAGCGCTTCGATATCCGACTCGAGTTTGATGTTCCGGGTGATTTCTTCCAGCGTTTCCCTCGCCCTGCCGACCGTTTCGTCGTCGTTCGCTTCTACGGCAGACATCACTTCTTTGACGCTCTGCAGCGCCGTATCGCGCGCGGTATCCCGCTGCAGGCGCACCGCGGCGAAATAATCCGCCGCATCCCCGACGGACGGGGAATCCACGCTCTGCGCGCCGCCCGGCTCGGCGGCCGGCTGCCCCGTAACGCCCTCGGCCCCGGATACCGGAGTCGTCTTCGGCTTGGTAAAATACCAATTTGCGAAAACCGCCGCCGCGAGCGCGACGATCATGACCGACAGCACGAGCTGTCTTTTTTTCATCAGCTTGTTCATTGTTATCCTCCGTTTTTCTTCATTTGCGCGACGTATATTTTATCCCGGCTCACGCCGAGCGCCGCTCTGACGGTTTCGGTGACCTCCCGCCGGACCGCGTCGCTGCCCGCACCTTCGCAGACCACCGCCACGCCGCGGATCTCCGGCTCGCGGCGTACAGTAACGATGCCGCCGTCCGAAGATGCGGCGATTTTCGCCTCGTCAGACCGCTCCTCGCTCCGCTCGCCGGTCGAGGCGCGCGACTCCCGGTCCTCAGCAAGACGGTTTTCCCCCGCGGATTCCAGCGTAATCATCACCCGCGCGTCGCCTGCGCCGCGAATCTCGCGAACGAGCGCGCAAAGCCGCTTTTCCGCAGACGCCGCGTAAGCTTCGGCGTCGAAGGGCTCGGCGGCGTCCGCTTTTTTCGACGATGAGAAGCCCGTTTCCGACAAAAACAGCAGCAGCACGCCCAACGCGCCGGCGAGCAGGATCAGCGCGAGTTTTTTTTCTTTCAGAACGGCGATGATTCTATCGTTTCGCATAAGTCCTCTCCGATCCCGAAGCGTTCCCGCAGAAGCGCTTTCGCGCCTTGCGCGTCGTCCGTTTCGATCTGCACCCGGTCTATATTTATGACGCCGTCGCCGTCGATATGACTGTCGACGGTCACGGAGGCGAAAGCGATCCCGGCGTCCGTCAGCGCCGCGCGTATCTCCCGTTCCGTCTGCGCGCGCACCGCGTCGTTCACGGCGCTCTCCGCCGGGCGCTCGACTTGCGCGGCGGGAAGCGTCTGCGCAGTCAGGACCGCGCTTCTTCTGACGGCTCTGCCTATCGGCAGGAAAACGACCGTCAGCAGAAAAACGCCGAGCAGCGCCTCGCCGTATTTTTTGAGATTTCCGCGCGGCAACAGCCGGGCGAGAATCGCGCACCCCGCCGCACAGAGACAGAGCTCCCGGGCGAAAGAGCCGACGTCCATGGGGATGACCTCCCGGTTACGTTTTACGTGTTGCGTGTTGTGTTTTGCGTGTTGCGCAAAGCGTGTTGAGAACAGCCTCGGAGCCTGCCTGCAGCGTCGGGAGCCGCGCCTCTGCCAAAGCTCAATACGCAACGCTCACCCAGCGCCGATCAGCAGACCGAGCGCGCAGATGAAAACGAAGCCGTCAAGCAAAAGCAGGATATCGAGCATGCTCAACGCCTCGGAGATCCCCGAGAAATACGCGCCGGCGCGGGGGATCCCCGCCAGCTCCCCCGCGAGCGAAGCGCACCAGAGCACCGCGCGATGCGTCAATACCCGCACGATGGGGGGCAGCAGAATCATGGCGATCGCAGCGATCCCAAGCGCGCCGACCGAATCGTTCACCGCATTCAGCGACGCCGTCACCGCGGAAAGCCCTTCGCTCATCGCGCCGCCGACGACGGGAACGAGCCCGCCGACCAGAAATTTCGCGCCGCGCAGGGCAAGCGAATCCGCCGCCTTCGACGCCGCGCCGCGCAGCGAGAGAACGCCCGTGAAAACGAGCGCCGCGCCGCCGACGAGCACCGAAAAAACCTTTTTCACGAGCCGCATACCGCGGTCCGCCGAAAAAAAGCCGTCCGCGGCGCCGATTACGCAGACCGCGCCGTACGCCCCCGTAAGCGGGACGAAAAGGGAATCGACCGCGAGGCTGACAGCCTCGGCCGCGCCGACCGCCGTCGCCGTGAGCGCCGCGGAAGCCGCCGGAGCGCCGGACGCAGATACGAGCACGCCCATCAGCGGGACCAACAGGCGGACGAAGGCGGACACCGCCTCGAGAGAGCTTAAAACGCCGCCGACAAGCGCGGTCGCCGTCGGGATCTCGACCGCGGCAAAGCAGAGAAAAACGATCAGCGAAAGCGTCCCGTCCTCTTCCGCACGGGGCAGGAAACAGGAAACCGCAGCGAAAAGCAGCAGCATGCTCAAAAGCAGCGAGAGCTGTTTCACTTCATCGCCCAGCCCGTCCGAAAACAGCGCGGCAACGCCGTTCAGGACCCCCGCGGGCGACACGCGGGCTGCGGAGCCGGGGTCGGCGAGGTCCGCGCCGACCGCCTCAAGCAGCGCGCGCGTTTCGTCGTCGAGCCGCGCGAAGAGATCCGCCGCTCCGGTCGACTCGTACAGGCCGTCGGCTTCTTCGGCGGCGTCCGTTCCGACCGCGGCGGCGTCCGCAGCCGTCCCCCGCGCGAAAAAAAGAAAGCACGAAAGCGCCGCAAGAACACAGCCCGTAATATGGAAAAGTCTTTTCCGCATCGCATCGTTTTCCTTCCCCGTTTTTCAATCCTTCGTTCCGCGCCTCTCGTCAGAAACCGCTCACGATATCGAGCGCTTTTTCCAAAACCGGCACGGCGCACAGCATCATAAGCACCTTCCCGGCGAGCTCCGTCTGCGACGCGAGCGCGCTTTCCCCGCTGTCGCGGCAGGTATCCGCGGCGAACTGCGTCAGCAGCGCGATCCCCGTGACGCGCACGAGGGCGGAAAAGCATTCCCGTCCTTCGCCGAGCCGGTCGAAAAAGACCTGCGCCGCGTCGATCAGCGTAAGCGCTTGCGGCAGGACGTAAAGAAGAATCGCCGCCCCGCCGAAAACAGCGGCGAAAACCGCGTATTCCGGCGCGTACCTGCGCAGAAGCAGTCCCGCGCACACCGCAGTGAGCGCAAACAAAACCGTTTTAACCATACGTTCAGATATCGAAGACCGACCGGATATACCGGAACAGCTCGCCGATGCGCGGCAGAAGCATCATCAATACGATAATGAGCCCCGCCACGGTCGTGATCATCGTGTATTCCTCTCTGCCCGAACGGGACAGAAGCTGGTTGATCACGGCAACGATAATGCCGATCGCGGCAATCTTGAATATAATCTCAACTTCCATTTGTTTTTCCGTTTCTATATACAAAGAATCACGACCGCGGCGCCTGCGAACACGGGCAGCGCCGCGCCGAGCCGGGCGAAGCGCCGTTTTTCCTCCCGGGCGCCGTCAAGCGCGGTATTCAACCGCGCGCGCATATCCGCGCAGAGTGCGCGCTGACCGGCAAGATCCGACGCGCCGAGAGACGCGCCGAACGAAAGCAGCAGCGCCCGGTCGCTCTCGCGGATCGGCAGGTCCCGGGCGGAAAAGACGGCTTTCCACGCATCGAAAAACGAACCCTCCGGCGCGTTTTTCATCAGCGGACTGCCGACGCGCAGCACGGCAAGCAGCGGGTCCAGCGGTTCCAGAAAACAGCTCATGCGTG
>JAFRTA010000150.1 GCA_017427315.1 Clostridia bacterium | reverse complement strand
GTCGTCATCGCGACGAAGGGAACGTTCGACTGGAACGCCGTAAACCCGTTGACTGCTTTATCGGAACCGATATTTCCGGGGGAATAGCTGTCGAGCAGCGTAACGAGGAAGTTCATGCCGGTGGCGCTGGTAAAGGGGTTCGTATAGCCCATGATCAGTTTATCGTCCGCCGTGGCCTGCGCGAGAGACATGACGCTCGCGTCGCCGTAGCTTTCGGTCAAAGTGCTGTAGGTCGCCTTTGTCATAACGATGCCGGCGTAGTTTTTAACGAGAGACTGCGCGGCGTAGCTTGTCGCCACACCTTTGGAATTCAGCATCTTGATCGAAAGCGAGCTGGAAGGGGAGACCGCGTCCGGGACGTATTTGCCCGAGGCGACGTAATCAACCTGCTGACCGGAGGAAACCGTACGAAGACGGACCGAAACGGGTTTGCCGTTTACGTTCGCGCCGCTGCGGTTGAACATCGTGACCATATCGCGCAGATACCCGTCGTTCCCGTTGCCGGTCTTTTCGGAGGATGCGAAAATCTCGGCGTAATCGTCGGAGGTCTCACGCACGGCGATGCTGTCGTCGGTCAAATCGGGGAGCTCCTGAAAAGTCGTATCGTCATCCGAATAGGAGACCGTGCTTTTGACCGGCGTGCCCTGCATGGGGGAAATGTCGTTTACGTATTTTTCAAGCTTTGAGGCGGCGGAATCGAACGAAACCGTTTTCTGATTCTTGCCCAGGTTCCGCGTCAGCTTGATGCCGCCGAATACGACGGCGACGACAAGCGCCGCAATAACAAGAAACGCAACTATACCTTTCTTCTTCATCTTCATCCCATCCTTTTTCTTTTTATTGTACGTGTGCTATTTATAATATTTCAGTTCGGAGGTCAGGCGCGTGATTTCATCCAGAAGCTCATCCGCGTCGTTTTCGTTACGGGCGCTGCTGTCGGAAACCTCAAGCGCAAGCGTATCCATTTTCAGAATCAGTTCCTCGTTGACGGCAATCGAGTTTTTGATAAACTGCGTATTGCGGTCGTAAAGCTCGATTTGTTTTTGCTGGATCTCGTCGGGGATCGCGTCGCTGCGATAGTTCTTGAGTCTGCGGTATTCCGCGTCGTCAAACATCTGCATGCGCAGCGCAATGTTCCGGATATTATCGATTGCCGTGGCTCCTGCGGCTTCGATAATTGACATATATTTGTCAAAACTCATCGTTCCGGACTGGAATTTCTCCCGGATGACGGAGACCGTTCTGCGCGTGCTGGCGGCAAGTCTGCGGAGCTGATCGACCGCTGTGCGCGCGTAATTGCCGAAATAAGACGAGTTCGTGAATTCTTTCAGAAGGGATTCGACCTGCTCGGGATTTGTTAACGCGTCGCGTTGGATAAGCTTCGGTTCCTGCAGGAGTTTATAGTTCCCGTAAATCAGCGCGAAAGCAAGCGCGAGCCCTATGATGATGGAAAAACCCGCACGCAGTATGCTCGCATCGGAAGGGCGAAGGCCCAACAGACCGTCGGAATACGCGATGACAGCGCCGACTGCGATCGACAGGTTCAGCAGAATAAGTTTAATGATTTTTTTCATGACCTTATCCTTCGGAATGAATTTAAGTCTAAATTTACCCGAATATCATATTATCATATGCGAACATAAAAGTCAATATCATTTCGCATTCAATCGATAAAAAAATAACGATAGAGGGGCGATGTATCCAGCGTATTGATTGCGTCTTTTTATTCGGCGCAGGCAGGGCGGCCGGTACCTTTCCTCTTGACATTGTTGACAAAAATGAGGTAATATATAATTGATAATAATAAAAAGAGGTGTGAGTATGAAAACAAAAGATATTCTTTCGCGATGCGACCATACGCTGCTTGCGCAGGGCGCAACGTGGGAACAAATCCGCGAAATCTGCGATGACGGCATCAGATACGGCACTGCGTCGGTTTGCATTCCGCCGTCGTATGTAAAACAGGCGAAGCAGTACGTCGGCGAGCGACTGAAGATCTGCACCGTAATCGGTTTTCCGAACGGATACAATACGACGGCGGTCAAATGCTTTGAAACGCGGGACGCGGTAAAAAACGGCGCGGACGAGATCGACATGGTGATCAATATCGGCTGGCTGAAAGACGGAAGGTATGACGAGCTGCTTGACGAGATTCGGGAAATCAGAAATTCGTGCCCCGGCAAGGTGCTGAAAGTGATCGTCGAAACATGTCTTCTTACCGAAGAAGAAAAGATCAGAATGTGCGGGATCATCTCTTCTTCCGGCGCTGATTATATTAAGACGTCCACAGGTTTTTCGACGGGCGGGGCAACCTTCGAGGATATCGGGCTTTTTGCGCAGCATGTTGCTCCCGGACTGAAAATCAAGGCGTCGGGCGGGATCTCCGGTCTCGCCGATGCGGAAAAGTTCCTGTCGCTCGGGGCCGACCGGCTCGGCACAAGCCGTGTCGTCAAAGAAGTAAAATCACAGAAATCATAATCGGAAAGGATGGATTTTATGTCACCGACTCCTCATATCAATGCAACTCCGGAACAGATTGCCGAAACGGTCCTGATGCCCGGCGATCCGAAACGTTCCGCCTTTATCGCAACGAACTTTCTTGACAGTCCCGTTCTTTTCAATGATGTACGCGGCGTTCAGGGATATACCGGCTTTTATCACGGTACGCGCGTATCCGTCATGGCGAGCGGAATGGGTATGCCGTCGATGGGGATTTATTCTTATGAGCTGTTCCGTTTCTTCGGCGTCGAGAATATTATCCGCGTCGGCTCCGCCGGCGGATTGACCGATAAGGTCAAAATCCGGGATATCGTTCTCGGAATGGGCGCTTGCACCAATTCGAATTTTGCAGCGCAGTTCAATCTGCCCGGTTCCTTTGCGCCCATTGCAAGCTATCGCCTGTTGAGGTTAAGCTCTGACATTGCGGAGGAGAAAGGGTATTCTTATCACGTCGGCAATCTGTTGTCCTCCGATCCGTTCTATTATGACGAAGATACGCTTCCGGAAGGGCTGCGTTCAACGCCGTCATGGAGCAAAATGGGCGTTCTTGCGGTTGAAATGGAAGCGGCTGCGCTTTATATGAACGCAGCGCGCGCAGGGAAAAACGCTCTCGCGATCTGCACCG
>JAFRTA010000149.1 GCA_017427315.1 Clostridia bacterium | reverse complement strand
TGGCCAGCTCCACCGCCAGCATGCCCGAGCGCTTTGCCATGTGATAGCGCTTGGCATACACGGCGGGCACCGTGCCGGTGCCGGGCAGCGACAGGCCGAGCACTTCGGTCATGCAGGCCATGGAATTGGCGGTGAACATGCCCTGGCAGGAACCGCAGGTGGGGCACACCTCGTCTTCATACGCGCAGTAGGTCTCGCTGTCCAGCGTGCCGGCGATCACCTGCCCGGCGCACTCGGCGATGCTCTGCACGTCCACCCGTTCGCCGTTGTAATGACCGGGCAGCATGGGCCCCGCAGTGACTACGATGACGGGAACGTCGATCCGCAGCGCGCCCATCAGCATGCCGGGTATGATCTTATCGCAGCCGCAGACCAGCACGACCGCATCGCAGATGTGGGATTTTGCCATGCTCTCCACGCTGTCGGCGATAAGCTCCCGGCTGGGCAGGGAATATTTCATGCCGTCCGTGCCCATCACCATACCGTCGCAGATGCCGATGGTGCCGAATTCCACGGGCGTTCCGCCGCCCATGAGGATCCCGTCCTTCACCGCCTGACCGATCTTATCCAGGTTGGAGTGTCCCGGGAAGAAATTGGAATAGGAGTTGCACACGCCGATAAACGGCCGGTAGATCTGCTCGTCCGTGAGTCCCGCGCCTTTCATCAGCGAGCGTGCGCTCACCTTGGTTTCGTCGCTTTTCAGCTCATAGCTTCTGAATTCGTCTTCATCAAGGGGTCTTCTCTGCATCATATCGTTTTCTCCTTTATCTTACCGCGCCCATCGCGGACTGTTTTATTCACTTCCCGCAAGAACGTCGAGATTTTTCTCCATCAGATCGAAAAACCGCTCCACGATCCCGCGGTCCTCCTCGTTGCCGCGCACGCACATGGAAAGGGTGATCTGCTTCCGCAAAGTCGTTGCGCTCAAAAGCGCGTAAGGCTTGTATTTGACCGCGCCTGTCATAAAACCTCCGGTGGGCTCGTTGCCCGAGAGCGCCAGCGCTTTTTCATCCAGAACGCCGATATTGCTCATGGCGAGCAGCGGGTTTGAGTAGCCGATCTTTATGACCTCCTCGCTGACCGCCTGGGGCAGGACGCTGTAGCCCAGATTCAGCAGCGGCAGGCCGTAAAGTCCCATAAATTTGTCTTTTTTGTATCTTTCGGAGCTTGCAGTGACGTAGACGAGGGTCTCGAAGATATCGCCTCCCCGCTCCGGCACGGCGCACTGCATAAACGCCGTCTGATTCGTAAAGCCCGCGCCGCTGTTGTCCTTGATGTGCCGCCTGAGATCGACCGCGCAGGAGATCGTCACGCTCTCCGTTTTGTCGTAACCGGCAAGCTCGTAAAGGCTGTAGAAGTAGGCGGTAAGCAGCATATCGTTGACGGTCGCGCCGCGCCGCTTTCCCGCGGATTTGATCTTGTCGAATTTGAACGCGGGGATCGTTCTTCTCGAAATAAACGAAACGTCGCGCACGCTCTCCCGCGTCAGGGGGAACCGGTGGTCGTCCTTCGCGCAGACGTTCCGATACAGGTTTTTCGCCATTCTCTGCTCGGTATAGCTGTAGTCTCCGTAAACGGAGGAGTATTCGCGCGTGCCGGTCCTGAGCTCCACGGGGCTGATCCCCTCGAGGTCGTATTTCGTGTACGCCCCGCACAGCGCGTTTATAAAGCTCTTGAAATCGCCTCCGTCCATACACATATGGTTCTCGACGATGCAGAGCACGCTTTTTCCGTCGTGGTAAAAAACCGCGGCCTTCATCTGAATATCGCTTTCCGGCGGGATATACTGCGTCAGGAATTCGTCGACCGCCGCCTCCGGGTCGTCCGGATACGCGGCCGTCAGCACGTCGTCGATATGATACTCCCGCACCTCCCAGTATGCGGCGATCTTGGTGTCGACGAAGGAGGAGTGCAGCACCGGAGCTTTTTCGAAGAAACAGATCAGGACCGTTTTCAGCTTTTCGATATCGATATGGTAGTCGTAATAAAGCGCGAGGTGGACCATCCGGTCGTTGAAATCCCGGAACAGATAGTGCATCTTGTCCCAGAGTTCGGCTTTCAGCTTCAGTTTCATCACGCCTCATCCTCCCCGTCGGGCCGGTATCTGTATTTTCCGTTCTCGATCGCCTTGCCGACGATGATCAGAACGTCGATGACCACGGACAGCGGAACGATCAGCCACCCCGGGTGCCAGGGGATCAGATAAAGCCCGGCGAGCACGACGTAGACCATCGGGGCGGCGGCAGGGACGTAGATAAGATAATTGATGATCCGCAGCTTCTGACCCGTCCGGTACGCGAAAACGGCGTCGACGCAGTACATGAGGAACACCCCCGCGGGGAAGACGACCCAGAACCGGGGGATCTCAAACAGCATCAGGCCGACAAGATACACCAGAACGGTGGTCATCATAACGGACAGGCCCAGGATGATCCGAGCGATCGGATGGAACAGCCTTCGCTTCGAGGCGATCTCAAACACCAGAAGAACGCCGACGGTGTCGACCCACGCGGTGACGAAGCCGATGATGATCAGCCAGCTCTGCCGCCAGTTGCGCGTCAGGAAGCTCACCGCAAGATAGACGGCGGCCATGAGGATATAATAGACCGGCGTCGACCTGACCAGAAAGACGTGCAGCTTTTTTTCCCGCCGCTTTTTCAATTCCGCGGCTCTGAAAGCGGCGTATTCCGCGTGCGGGTCCGGGTGCATGCTGAGGAACAGGTCGAAAACGACGGCTTCATCGGCAAGACCGGCTTTTTCAACGCGGGCGCGGGTCTGTTTCCATTCTTCGATCAGCTCCCGCTCGAACTTCAGCAGAACGTCGTCGTAAGGCACGTCCTTGAAAACGTCCTCGATATAGCGCGCCATATCTCTCAATGAAACCACCCCGGATAAAGTTTATTTCTATGCTTCGATAATAGCTTTTTTATCAGGCTGCGTCAAGCGGTTCCGTATAAATATTCATTCGTATGCAATTATTTACAGATTATTCACACGCCCCGCGGCGGATACGAATATAATATAAATGCAATTTTTGAAAAAAGGAGAAATCATTATGATCGGTATCGGCAAATGGCAGGGTGAAATCAACGTTCAGATCCTCCGCTTCAAGGGGGACGTGTTTATCGACATCGCCGACGACGGCGGCAAATATGCCGTTGATATCAAGCTGCCGGAGCAGCTGCAGAAGGTGAAGCTCAATTTCGAGTCCATCGAGGAGGTCGGAAGCGACGGTCTGAAGGGAAAAGGCAAGCTGCTCACCCCCGCGGGCAGAGAGCTCGGCTTCGAGGCGGACGTGACCTTCGACGGGGACGCGATCTCCGGTTATCTCAAGATCGCGATCGCTACCATCAAGATCAAGAACGGCCGCCGCATCGGCTGAAACAGGACGCGGCTTTGCGCAAGGCGGCGTTTTCTCCGAAAGGATCGAAAAAGAAAATACGGAAATAAAAATCAGGGGACTGCGGCATACCGATCGCCGCAGCCCCTGATTTTTTCAAGCGCGGGAAGGGCGAAGGAGCGCGCGCCCGTCCCGCGGCGCTCAACGTTGATTTGTATCGATTTTCTGGTTACGCACATTGTCGTACGACGGCGGGGTATGCATCGGCAAACCGCCGCATACCCACATCGCCGTACGACACGGCACGGTGTGCCGTGCTACTGTTCGTCGCCGGACGTCCGCAAAAAAATCAAATAACCAAACGCATGCTTTCCATGCGTCTTCTGTGCTCCGTGCCGGTGGAAATGATATAGATTCTCGTCGTATCGATCGAGCTGTGCCCGAGGATATCCGCGAGCTTCGCGATATCCTTCTCGATGCCGTAGAACGTGCGGGCGAACAGATGCCGGAGATTGTGCGGGAAGACCTTCGACGGGCTGACCCGCGCCTGCCTGCACAGATTTTTCATCTCCCGCCAGACGGTCGTGCGGTCTATTGGCTTACCTGTCTTTGTGATAAAAACACATCCCGATTTGATTCCCTGCTCCGCGCAATACCGGAGCAGTTTTTTTCGCAATTCTTTTACAGGAAACACCGTCCGCGCGTTGCTGCCTCGGCTGTGATAAACCGTAATTCGCTCACGCGGATGCCCGTGCCGCATATGGTCTGGATCTGCAGCGCAAGGCGCCCGTTCCCCTTTTTCTTCGCCGCGTCAACGAGCCGCAGATACTCCGCGAACGCCCCGATTTTTTCCGTCAGCATCAAAATCGCGTTCTTTCATGATAAAAACAGAAAAGTCCCCGCTGTTCACTGTGAAAAGCGGGACTTTCCTGTTTCATTTTATCAGAGGTCAACCGGACGGAAAAGGCCGATTTTTTTATTTTTGCGGACAATTCAGCGTTTTTTTCAGCCCTTCCGCAAGGCTCGTTTCATTCCGCCAGCCGAGCGCGCGTATCTTTGCGACGTCGCCGTATTCCTCGTCGGGCTCCTCCGAGCGTATCTGCCCGGAGTCGATGCGGAAAGCGAGTTCCCCGCCGCTGACGCCGCAGAGCGTTTTTCTGATCTCATCGATCGAAACAGATCCGCCGCTGCCGATATTATACGCGCAAAAGCCGTTTTCCGCCCGTTCCAGCAGGAGCGCGAACGCCCGCAGCACGTCGTCGATATAAATATAATCGCGGCGCGTCTCCGGGGGGCCCATGGGCATGTCCCGCTCGCCGAGGTGGGCGATCAGCTTCGGAATCAGAAAATCCGCTTTCTGCCCGGGACCGTAGATATTGAAGATGCGCGCCGCGATCATGCGGCATTCCGGGTGCGCCGCGGCGTATTCCCGCATCCGTTTTTCGCATTCGACCTTCAGGAAGCCCATATAGACGTCGGGCTGCAGCGGCGCGTCCTCACGGTACGGCAGCGGCGTTTTTTTGCCGTAGACCTTGCCGCTCGAGGGAAACAGCAGCGTTTTCGCTCCGGTCTTTTCCATACAGGAGAGCACGCTGCGCATCCCGCGGATATAAATCTCCGCGGCGGCGTCGGGCTCCGCCATGATTTTCGCGTAAGGAGTGACGGCGGCGCAGTGGACTACCGTATCGCAGCCCCGCATCGCGCCGAGCAGCGCTTCCGGGTCAAGGATATCTCCCCGCACGGCGTCGATTCCTTCGGGCGCTTCACCGCGGGAATAGCCGACAATGCCGACGCCCGCGCGCCGGAAATACGCGCAGACGTGCCCGCCGAGAAACCCGCCGGCGCCGGTCACGAGAACCTTCATACTCCGCCCCCCTTTCATTTAATTATGACGGGGATATTATAACATATATTTTTTGATTTGTAAATTCTGATTTATCGCTCTGCGATAAATCAGAATTT
>JAFRTA010000148.1 GCA_017427315.1 Clostridia bacterium | reverse complement strand
GTCGCCTTCACCGTCACACCGTCGCGATCGACCTCGTGCCGATCCGTCGACAGCAGCGTCAGCGTCGGCGCTTCGGTCGTGTTCAGCGCGATATCGTCCGGCACGCAGTCCTGCCCCTCGGGCGAGGCGGTTGCGTTGTTATAGGTCTTCACCGGTCCCCAGTCCGAATAGGAGATCTGCAGGCTTTCATCCGACCACTCGTCGTTTTTGCAGACCGAAAGCGTCGTATACACGCGGTAGCGCGCTTTGACGGAGAGCGTCTCTTTGTTGAAATCGACGCGGAAGCCGCAGCCGTAATTGTCCTCGTCTTCGGGATCGTAAGAGGAACCCGTGAATTCGCCCCTGCCCTGCAGGATCGTTTTGTTGTACAGCGCCAGCGTCTGCTCGACGGAGAGACCGTCTTTCACCTCGCAGTAATAAGGCGTCATGAAGTCCGCGTCGCCGTCGAAAACCTGTATGCTGCGGAACAGCGTATCGTACGCGATCAGCTCGTTCGGCAACTGTTCGTATTCGTTGAAGCCGTCGTCGTCCCGGTCGAACGTCGTTTCGGGATAGTAATTGTCGCCGGGCTTGAAATCGTTCACCCAGGTTTTGCCGTCGAAGGAATAGGCGAACTGCACGCCGACGTGCAGCGAGGCGCTGACGTTTTCCGGGTCAAGGCCCAGCGCGGCGGCGAAGATCCTTTCCGGATCGTCATGATATGTTTCGCAGTACGCGCCGAGCGTCTTCAGCTCGTCCGTCGCACGGTAATATGCCTTCGCCGAGGTGCCCTCATCGTCGGATTCGGCGGAAAGCCGGACGATCTCCGGCCCGGTTTTCAGGAAAAACGTCTTCTTTTTTGCGTTCCAGACCGCGGCCGGTGCGTCGCCGCCCTTTGCCGCGGCGGGAATGAGCGCGCCAAATGCGAGAACGAGCGCGAGGACCGCGCAGATCAGTCGTTTCATATCATTAACCTCTCTTTCTTGCTCTGTCGGGATCACCGTATCGGATCTTTCCCCTTTTGATTATATCGCCTCGGCATGCAATATGCAAGAGGAAAAATCTGCGCCGCAAGAAAGTGCTTGCTATTTCGGCGTGCTTTTGCTATAATTTATTTGTGATATTTGATAGTTTTTCAGAAAAGGAGCGAAAAAATATGTTCAAATCTCTTCTTCGCATACTGATTGCGTTCTTTATGCTGTTCAACTCCGCCTGGCCGGGCGTCAACTCCTCGTTCGGGCGGCTGCCGAAGGGCAAGACGATCGACCTGAATCAATTCGACCTCGTCTGGAGCGACGAATTCGACGGCGACGAGCTCGACATGAGCAAGTGGAGCTACGAATGGTGGGTCACCGAGCGCAAGGGCGGCTACTGGCATCAGGACATGGTCTCCGTCGAGGACGGCGACCTGGGGATCCGCGCGGAATACAACAAAGAGCCCATGCCCAGTTCTTATCCGAACTATATCGGCGTGCACTGCCCCGAAGACAAGGCGGGCTGGTACACCGGCGAGATCTGGACACGGGACAAATACGAGCAGAAATACGGCTATTTCGAGGTCCGCTGCATCCTGCCCGCGGCGACCGGCATGTGGAGCGCGTTCTGGATGATGAACGAGGGCGTATTCAACGTGGACGGCTCCGGCAAGGACGGCACCGAGGTGGACGTATTCGAGTCCTTCTATTATAAAGACCATAAGGCCGGCAACGACTGCATCCGCACGAGCATCCATTATGACGGCTACGCCGAGGACGCAAAGGGCGATTCGATCGGGAAGGTCTTCATCACGAACGACCCGTACACCGAGTACAACACCTACGGCGTGGAATGGAGCCCGACCGAGTATATCTTCTACCTCAACGGCGTCGAGACCGGGCGGCTCACCACCGGCGGCGTGTCGCAGAACCCGGAATATCTGCTTCTCTCCTGCGAATTCGCGGGCGACAACGGCGTGCAGAGCTCCGACCGCCACGGCACGGGCCCCATCAGCCAGACGCCGAAGGAGAACTGGCCGGCGGAGTTCCGCGTGGACTACGTGCGGTGCTATCAGTATAAGCAGATGCCGTAAATTCTGATTGATCGGGCTTTGCCCGATCAATCAGAATTTATGTGAAAAGTGAAAAGTGAGCTGTGAACTGTATTTACAACTCACATCTCACATCTCACATTTCACATCTCACTGAAAAACCGATTTGTCGCTCCGCGACAAATCAGTTTTTTACATCACTACAAATTCGCCCAATGTGTCGCTTGCCGCTCCCGATTCAATATGTTATTATACAATTGAAGCAATTGTATCGGGGATAAAAGATGATGCAGCAAGACCTTTCCGCGCGAAAACGCATTATGGCAGAGTTTGTCAAAATGCTGGAGGAACCGCACCCTTCTGTGAAGGGCGCGGCTCTGACGCCGCGGATCGGCGTCTTTCTTGACGCGCATTTCAGCCGGTACTGCAGCTTTTACGACAGAAAAAAACTTCTCAAAACCGTTGCGGCGGCGCCCGGATACTATATGTCGTTCTTGTCCCGTCCGACGGATTACGAGCGAATTTCCGTTTCCCGGGTGACAAAAGCGGTGGGCGTGAACCGCACGACCTTCTATAAGATCTTTCCCAACGTGACGGCGCTGTACGACGCCTGCTGCGACGAGCTGGCGGACCGGTTCCTGTCCGTGCCCGTCCCCGCGGAGAAAACGCCGGAGGGGATGCGGGATTACGTGAACACCCTGTGGAAGATCATGGATGAAAACGAAACGCTGATGTTTACCCTGTCGCACCGCGTCAACAAGCGCGTCCTGCCCTATCAGATCGGGCGCCGGCTCGGCGAGCGTCTGCGCTCGTCGCTGACGACGGCGCAGCTTGCTTCCTTTCAGGTCCGGGAAAACCTTGCCGTTGCGCCGGAGCTGTTTTCCGTATGGTTCAGCCTGATCGAGATCCATAAGCTGGCGCCGGAGCTCTGCCCCGACCGGAATCTGCCCGACTACGATCCGAAGCGCTCTCTGATCGAAAATATCGCCGCCTGCTTTTCAGACCGCTACGGCGGCGGCGAGGAATTCTATTACACGCTGGGCGGCGCGGCGCTGAAGCTGCTGTCGGAAAAACGGTTCTACGACGTGAGCATCAGCGAGTTCTGCCGGATCGCCGGCTATCCCCGCAGCACCTTTTACGCCCACTTTACCGATTTTGCGGATTACGTGATGAAGGTGCTTGAAAATTCCGTGATGGTGTGCCTTTCCGCTTTTCTTTATTATCTTGACAACCCGGCGGCGCTCACGCCCGAGTCGCTGGCGGTCTTCCGGGGCGAAATGGTGGATTTCAAGATCGACGGCGTCCGCGCGATCTTCCAGAACGGCAGCATCGCCTACGTTTTCTCCGTATTGTTCGCGTATCTGATGCGTATTTTCATCGCCGAAAAAGAAAAGGCCGACGGGCCGTGCAGCGAGGCGTTCCATGCGCTGCTGTCCTATTATCTCGCGTACGCCATACGGCTGTTTTCCATGAACTACATGGGCGATATGTCCGATGCGGAGCTGTTCGCCAAACGGGGAGAGCTGGAGCGGATCAAAAAGCTGCTGCGGGAGAAATGATCCGGCTTTATTCATATTATTTTAACAATTTAACCATAAATATATAAACTTAAAACGCCGCTTTTGTCTGACCTGTACAAAAGCGGCGTTTCTGTCGCTTGAAAAGGCCGGATTTCTCTCATACAATAAAAGCGCAGGCGACAAAAATATCCGGTTTGTTTCTTTGTCCCTCCGGTCAGCCGGTCCCGACATGACAGGCATATATTAAAGGAGGTTTTATCCGATGAAAAAATTCACAGCCGTGGCACTCAGCGTGTTGATGGCGCTCATGTGCTGTATCACCGCTTTCGCAGCGGAGAAAACCATCACGACGCCCGCGGAAAGCTACGCCGGGTACGATAAATCCGCTGTCGCGCAGAATGACGCGGACTATATCGCGTCGCTGAACTACGATCAGCTCGCCGGCATTCTGCTGGACTGGCTCGACAGGAAGATCGCCGCCGCGGCGGCGGACTTCGACAGCTTCGAAGCGGAAGTCATGGGGCAGCAGATCTCCGTGGATCTTGAGATCACCGGCGTCGACGGTCTGCTTCAGTACAAGGACCACCTTGCGGATCTGGGCGGCGACTTCGAAAATCTTGACGTGAGCGCCCTTGACAAGACCCGCGCGGACGGCGACGTCAACTTCATTTTCAGCATTTTTGAATTCGTCGCAGCCAACGCCGAAACCTTCGGCAAGGTCTTCCGCTGGGACGGCGAAGTGTTCGATTACGGCAAGGTCGGCGAGTATATCGAAAGTGAAAACTGCACCGATCAGGCGGTCAAGGATTTCTATGCCGATTACCTTGTCGGCGGCGATATCCAGGATAAATTCATCCGTGAGATCGCCCGTGAAATGGGCTATGAGGTCCCCGAGACCCGCACCGAAACCTTTGACGAGATCATCAATAACGGCGTCAAGTCGTGGTTCCTCAGCGTCACGGGCGACGCCCTTTCGCAGGTCAGCATCGACGCCGTAAACGCAATGGACCTGCGCACGACCGATATCTATACCCTTGTCAAGGAATTCGTCGGTCTGTTGCAGAACGACTATAAGGATCAGCTTGACGATCTGCTTGAAGGCTTCCTGACTGCGCTTCAGGGCATGGTGAAGGTCGTTCTCGCCGGCGTAAATATCGAGCCGCCCGAGGTGACGATCGGCGACGCGAACGGCGTGATCGGCGCCTATCACCCCGGCGAGACGGATCTCGAAAGCTACATGCCCGCCGTTTATTCTCCCTATAAGGATCAGCTTGAGGGCACCGAATACTACGACATGATCGCGGGAACCGAGCTGCCCGAGGAGTTCGCGGCTCTCGTTGCCGGCGACGGCGTTGAAATGGCGGAGAAGTTCGTGATGAACGTTTCTCCCGTTCCGCAGCAGCTCACCGACGCGGGCTTTGCGTTCCCGATCGAGATCGGCTTTGACGAGATCGAGGATTTTGCCAACGCGCAGATCGCCGCGATGCTTGCCGAGGACGCGGACAACGACGGCAAAGCCGATATTCAGGCGCAGATCGACACGGCGGTGGACGCTGCCGTCGCGGCAGTCAACAGCCTGCCCGTCATCGGCGGCAATATCACCGGCTCCGTAACGATCAATTCCGTCACCGTTTCCCTCTCCTATAAGGGCTACGCCGATGAAGATACCTTTGTGACCGAGGTCACCGCGGTTCCCTCTTACGACATTACCTACGGCGGCAACGTGTGGACCTATGCGCAGTATGCGGGCATCACGAAGGAGAAGATCCAGAGCGATTATATTCAGCCCGCCGTGGATGAAGCCGTCACAAATCCCGTCGCGACGGTCGTCGTGACGAATCTTTCCGGCGTCATTGAAGAGCTGGAGCAGATCGCGACGCTTGTCAGTTATATCGACACCGAAGCCGCGTATGACGACGAACTGCTCGACGTCATGGCGGACTACGACGAATACAAGGGCGTCGTGGGCCAGATCAACCACATCCTCTGCGGTCTTGCGGATATGATCGCTTCCGACGAGGGCATGGCGGATCTTGACCTGACCGACGGAGGCAACGAGTATCTGACCGAAAACCTGCAGAAGATCTGCGATAAGGTCTCCGGTCTCATGGATACCATGAAGAAATATATCGACCGCGACGCCTTCGTCGCACTGGCGGACACCGCCGATATCAGCGAGGTATTCGCCTCCGCGCACGGCTTCAACGCCGGCATGATCTACGATATGGACTTCTCCTCCGTTGAGAACGCGCTGGACTGCGGCATCCGCGTCGCCTGCGACCTTCTGGCGGAAGATGATCCCGACTCGATCTTCTACGATTTCCATATGAGAGTGGAAGATCTCGACACCCTCGACGGCATCGCCGCCGCGGCTGCGGATATGGTGCTCGGCAAGCTTATGGACTCCGTTGACCTTGAGGGATGGGATTACGCTTACACCCCGATCAATTATGCCAAGGTTGCCGAGAACGGCGCGAAAAAGGCGGTCATGACCAAGATCACCGACATCCTCTATTACGCGGCGACCTTCGCAGTGGAGAAGATCAACACCGCCGCCAACGACCTCATCGGCGAGCTGAACGAAAAAACCGGCCTGAACATCGGCAGATTTACGCTGGAGCTCGGCGTGACGAAGAGCAAAACCTGGAGCGTCACGCTCAAAGCGCTTGCCGACCGCTTCATCGCCCTGACGGACGGCATCTGCATCCCCTCCGGCGCAGCCAAGGAAAAGACCGGCCTGTGGGATAAGCTCACCGCGCTTGCAGACGTTCTGCCGATGAACGCCATGTTCTCGAATTACACCGGCCTTTCGGATATGGCAGCCGCGTTCTTTGACAAGGCGACGGACGGCGACCTGGTCGATTTCCTCTCCTATTTCGAGGTCAAGGACGACGCGGTCGCAGGCGGCGTGCCCGTAACGTACGCGCTGATCAACGCCTCCGATTATATCGTTGACCGGTTCTTCCCGGATACCGTCGAGGCAGAGCTTTACGCGCCCTCTCAGACCGTACAGGAAGAATTCACCGGCAACGCCAGCGATCAGGGTATCGCGGCGCGCAATATGGTGAGCATCAACGAAAGAAAGAGCCACATCGTTCCCGCGCTTCTGGATCTGATCCGTGAGGTCGGCCTGCTGCCCGGCTTTGCCTGCGACCATACCAACGTTGAGGAAGTGCCCGAAGTTCTCTCCACCTGTAAAGAAAAAGGCCACGCCGCCGGCACTGTCTGCGCGGATTGCGGCGCGGTCCTGAGCGGCTGCGAGGAATACGAGCTCGGCGCGCACAGCTTCGGCAAATGGAAGGTCACCAAGGCTGCCACCTGCACCGCAAAAGGCGTCAGGACGCGTACCTGCGCCGTATGCGGTGAGAAGCAGACCAAATCGATCGCCGCGACCGGTCACGATATGACGGCGGGAACCGTCGTGGAGCCCACCTGCACCGAAGACGGCTGCACGGTGTACACCTGCGCCAACGGCTGCGGCCATACCGAGAACCGTGACGTTACCCCGGCGACGGGACACACGGATGATGACGGCGACGGCGTCTGCGACAGCTGCGGCGAAGAGATCAAGTCCGAAGAAGAAGGCGAGACCGGCATCGGAGCTTTCTTCCGGAGAATCAGCGATTTCTTCCGGAAAATCATTAACTGGTTCAAAAATCTGTTCAAAAGATAATCCTTTTTGCAGATTCGGCATTTGACTTTCACCCCCGATGTATGCTACCATACGTCGGGGGTGTTTTTATGCGCGCATATATACAAGATGTTGACATTGATACCGAAAACGGCTTCCGCCGGGGAAACGCGCTGGTCGGCGGCGGCGAGGTCCGCTTCTTCTTTGACGGCGCGCCGGAGATCCCGGCGGACGCAAAGGCCGTCGACGGCGCGGGGAAGATCCTGATCCCGGGGCTTGTGGACGTGCACACCCATCTGCGGGAGCCGGGGTTTTCCTATAAAGAGACGATCAGGACCGGTTCGCTGGCGGCAATGCGCAGCGGTTACTGCGCGATCTACGCAATGCCGAACCTCGATCCCGTGCCGGACAGCCCGGAGCATCTGAAAATCGAAACGGATATCATCGCCCGGGACGCGGCGATCCCCGTCTACCCTTACGGCGCGATCACCGTGGGCGAAATGGGGAAAGAGCTTGCGGATATCGGGGGCATGACCGGCGCTGCGGCGTTCTCCGACGACGGACACGGCGTGCAGAGCGATGAAATGATGCGCGAGGCGATGAAAACGGTCAAAAAGACCGGCAAGCTCCTCGCCGCCCACTGCGAGGTCAACGACCTGCTGCGCGGCGGATATATCCACGACGGCGCATACGCGAAGGCGCGCGGCCACCGGGGCATCTGCTCCGAGAGCGAATGGCGGCAGATCGAACGGGATATCGCCCTTTCGGCGGAGACCGGCTGCCCCTATCACGTGTGCCATATCTCGACGAAGGAGAGCGTCGCGCTGATCCGCGAAGCGAAGGCGCGGGGCGTCGATATCACCTGCGAGACCGGCCCGCATTATCTTGTGCTGGACGAAAACGACCTGCGGGAGGACGGCAGATTCAAAATGAACCCGCCGCTTCGTTCCCGCGAAGACCGCGAAGCGCTGCTCGAAGGGCTTTGCGACGGCACGATCGACATGATCGCCACCGACCACGCGCCCCATTCCGCGGAGGAAAAAAGCCGCGGCCTGGAAAAAAGCGTCATGGGCGTCGTGGGGCTCGAAACCGCGTTCCCGATCCTGTATACGGAGCTGGTGCTGAAGGGCGTGATCTCCCCTGAAAAGCTCGTGAATTTGATGAGCCTCGCCCCCGCGCGGCGGTTCGGGACCGATACGAAAAACTGCCTGGCGCTGATGGACCTAACGGAGGAATACACGATCGACCCCGAAAAATTTGTCTCCATGGGGAGAGCGACGCCCTTTGCGGGCATGACCGTGCGCGGGAAGTGCGTGATGAACGTACTGCGCGGAGAAATCCGGTATTTCAGTGAGATGTAAATGCTTTTCACTTTTTACATAAATTCTGATTTATCGGGCTCTGCCCGATAAATCAGAATTTAAGTCCCGAGTACCGAGACCCGAGTCCCGAGGTGCTGAAATCTGCGCAGGATAACGATAAAAAAGCCGCGGTTTATCTCAGTTTTTACCAAGTCGCGCAGACTTTAAGCCTGTATCTTGGGTCTCGGGTCTTGAGTCTCGAGTCTGAAAAATATGATTTAACGGCTTCGCCGTTAAATCAGATTTTTCATATGAACCTTTTTCCTCCTCTCACGCTCTAATGGGTGAAAACAAACGGCGCCGAATGTTTTCCGAAAGGAAAGATCATGGACAAGACGACATTTCAGAACAGGGTTTTATCTGCCGAGCAGATGCTTTACCGGGTGGCGAAAACCATTCCGCGCAGCGACGAGGACTGCGCCGACGCGGTGCAGGAGGCGATCCTCAAGGCATGGACCGCGCTGCCCCGGCTGCGGGAGGAACGGTATTTCACCACGTGGCTGACGCGGATCCTCATCAACGAATGCTATGCGGTCATCCGGCGGAACAGGCGTTTCGCCGATATCGAAACGGTCCCCGAGGCCGCCGTGCCGGAAAAGGATGATTCTTCGCTTTACGACGCGCTGTCCGCCCTGCCGGAAAAGCTCCGGCTGACGGTGGAGCTTCATTACATAGAGGGTTATTCCGTCGAGGAGACCGCGAGGATCCTCGCCGTTCCCGCGGGCACGGTAAAAAGCAGGCTTTCGACCGGCAGAAAACTTCTCAGAGATTATTTGGAGGAATAGGCTATGAATAAAAATGCGGACAACGGCTTCCCCGCCGTGCCGGAACGGTTTCACAGCGCGGTGGAAAGCGCGCTCTCGTCGCTGCCGGAAAGAGAGCGCGGCACAGCGCGCGGCAGCGTTTCCAAACCCGTAAAAATACTGCTCTCCGCCGCCGCGATCTGCGCTCTGCTCTCCGTCACGGTCTTCGCCGCCGGAAAGCTGGGCTGGCTGACGCGCATCGGCAATTACGGCGTAGGCGTACAACCGGAACAGACGGCGCAAAGCACTGCGATACAAAATAAATACGTGAAGCTCGTGTGGAATTATATGCCCGATTACCTCGTCCCGACGGACGATAATGAAAAATTCCGCACGGT
This sequence comes from Clostridia bacterium, assembly GCA_017427315.1. Taxonomy (GTDB): domain Bacteria; phylum Bacillota; class Clostridia; order Oscillospirales; family Acutalibacteraceae; genus RGIG2774. The sequence continues at coordinate 1,985 of JAFRTA010000148.1, read as the reverse complement.
CACGGACGGGAAAGAGGACCCGGACGGCGTTTCGATGCTGCTGTACACGACGGAAGCGGCGTCACGGCTCGAGCTGCGCAACGTTGTATCTACGCAGCTGGTAACGCTCGGCGAACACGAAGGCGCGATCCTTCGCTATCCCGACGGGGGGAACGGCGTCAGAGTAATGCTGGTCAATTTTGACAAAGAGGGTTATACGCTCCTGATGTACGTCAGCGAGAGGATCAGCGACGAAGAGCTGGTGAAAATTGCTTCCGGCTTCGGGCTGGTCGGGACCGACGACGAAAGCGAGGCGTTTTTGCCGGAGACGTTCCTGAATCTCGCGCCGGTCGACGGAGAAGAAGTCTCTCTTCCCTCTGACGAAGAACTTTTGGAAAACATCTCTGTCTCCGTCGCCGAAAACAACCGGTCGGCGTACGCCGGCGCGTACAGTCCCGTTTCGGAAAGCTTTCCGACGTTCGATCTTCACGTCACCGGCGCGCGGATCGTCGATACGGTCGACGGACTTGACCGGCAAAACATCGTTGAACATCTGAGAAAAAACGTCGATGAAACCGGCAGCATCCTGCCCGACCGCAGGAATTATTATTCCGACGGCGACGGAATCGACACGCTAAATGAGATCACCGGTACGCAAACCGTCTCCAGACGGCTCCTGCTGATCGATATGGCCGTGCAAAACACCTCCGGGAAAGACACGGAGTTCTATCTTGCAGGCGCTGTTGCCGCATCGGAGATCAGCCGCAGCGTTATGTCTGCGCCGCCGCTCGCGAGTGATGCGTTCTATATCTCCGGCGCGGACGGCGACAGCGGCCGCTTCCTGTTCCTGCCGATCGGGGCGGATGAAACGATCACGTTTACGGTCGGTTATCTCATCGACGCCGACGCGGACGCACAGAAGCTCGTCTACTCGCTGGAAGAATTCCGTGAAAACCAACCCTATGCGGAGCTGCACTTCGACCTCGGCGCGTTCTTCGGATAACCACGCGAAGCAAAAACAAACACCGCGGTCCGGACATTTCGCCCGAGCCGCGGCGTTATCATTCATGTTTACTATATTATAGGTACATGTGAATAATATATAACCGCTCATTTTGCAGGTATAATAGACTCATATGGGCGGTGATCAAATGGATGTTATTGAAAGGATCCGTCGGTTGATGGATCATCGGGGATGGACCACTTATCGGCTGGCAAAGGAAAGCGGACTTTCCGACGGAACGGTCCGAAATATGTTCAACCGCAATACCGTTCCGTCGATCCCCACGCTGGAAGCGATCTGCGCGAGTATGGGCATTACCCTCTCGCAGTTTTTCGCGGAACACGAAATGGTCGAGCTGTCGCCGGAATTAAAGGACTTATTCGACGGCTGGGCGGATCTGACGGCTGCACAAAAAGAGGCGGTTCAATCTGTCGTCAACGCTTTTAACGCCGATAAATAATTGAATATATGATCGTTCATCCGCAAACTTTTTTTGTTTGCGGATTTTTATATACAGATTTCTCTTTTTTTCGACACTCCCGATATGATATATTGTCTCCATATTGAGCGACATAAAATATTCATTTGGGTGGTTTTTATGATTACGATTTTTCAGGCAAAATCAATTATCCGTCGTATCGCATCTATGGAGAATGTTTCTGTCAACGCCGTTTATGCGGATATGGAAAAGGCAATTTCGTTCGGTTTCAATCACCCGGGCCGAAAAATCTGCGCAAAATGGGAAGAAATACCGAAGAAAGGTATGCGTCCCACGCCGGAGGAAGTGATCGTTTGGGCGTCCGATCAGCTGCAGCGTTCGATCGAATAAAAGCTGATTTGCCAAGGTCTTTTGTTGCGGATATCGGGGATCGGATATCGTTCCCGAACCGCGGCTTTCATCATAAAATAAACTCCGCGGAATCGGGAAAGAGCAGGAAGCGTCGATTACACAAGCACGATCCGCGATATCCGCTCCCCGATATCCGATAAAATAAACCCGAAG
>JAFRTA010000147.1 GCA_017427315.1 Clostridia bacterium | reverse complement strand
GTGGATCGTGCTTGTGAATTATATTGTTTGTTTCTATTGTATTCACAGCGTCAATTCTTTGATTTGAGCCGCGGTTTCGGCACGATATCCGATCCCCGATCCCCGATATCCGCGGAGGGCGTCAGCCCGACAAATCAGAATTTATCAAGGAGGAATTTCAATGTCAAACAAAACGTTCCGGCTCCGCAGGGCTCTTGCGCTGCTGCTTGCCGCGATCCTGCTGTTTTCGGCGGTCCCCGTGTCCGCGTCCGCTGCGGCGGACAATACGAACAAGGTCTATTCGCTCGAGCTGAAGCCCTCGAAAGAGGCTTACGCGGCGGGCGAGGAGATCGAGATCAAGGCGACGGTGCGCAACCTCGGCTTTTCGGATATGATCGAGCCCGAGCTCTATATGACCTATTCGAAGAGCGACACGTATCTCGTCTCCGGCAGGATCTTCGCCCGCGAAGACCGGATCGGCAGCGGGCAGCGCTGGGAGAAAACATTCAATCTGTTTGAAAATAACGGCGCGAAAGAAAAAGGCGAGGAAGCGGACGAATTCATCGCGCGGATCCTTCGCTTTTTCTGCCATTTCCTCAGCAGGCTCTCGCCGATTTTCCGCCATATCGAGACGGACTTCCAAACGCTGCCGGGCAGTCTTTCCCGCACGTTCTCGGTCCGCACCCGTGAAAAAGCGGGCGCCTGCACGGTGCTTTACGACGGCAGAGAGATCGAATGCACGTTCTTCCTCAGCTTCCGTAAAACCGCGCCGATGACGGCTGCCGACGTGAAAAAGATCGGCGAGACGGAGGGCGCGTATTCCGTGACGGCGGAGCTGACGCCCTCGGAGAAGGAGGTCTGCGGCGTCGCGTTCGGCGCGGACCTGTCGACGGACGCATGGTCCGGCGGCTTCGTTTTTCTTGATCCTGCCGGTCACTGGGCGGGGATCGCGCGGATGAACGACGGCGCGCCGGAGTTCCTCTCTGTGAGATATTCCGGCGTGAAGGCCGGCGAGCCCTGCCGCGTGAAAGTCAATTACGACGGCGGCAGGACGCGGGTATGGGTATATGACAACCCGTTGGACCCCGAGCCTTATCCGCTGTTCGATCTGCCCGCCGCGTTTGACGGCGCGGACGCGGGCGTATGCGGCGCGGCCTCCGACGCGCAGATCGGTCCCGCCGATCCCGCGTTTGAGGGGGAGACCTATACCAATCCCCTTTATCCCAACAGCGCGGACCCGTTCGTGCTGTATGAGGACGGCGTATACTATCTCTACGCGACCAACAACGGCACGGGCTACAACGCGGCGACCTCGACGGACCTCGTGCATTGGACCGACGCGGGGCAGGTCGCGTTTATGGGCGACGTGCTCGGCGACAGCATGTTCTGGGCGCCGGAAGTATATAAATATAACGGCAGGTTCTATCTCTTCTACACCGCCTCGATCGGCGGCGATCAGCGCCTTGCCGTCGCCGTCGCGGATTCGCCGCTCGGTCCCTTCGAAAAGACCTCGGACGCGGCCCTTATGGAGCGCTCCGCCATCGACGGGAACGTGCTGTTTGACGACGACGGCAGGATCTGGCTCTACGTCGTGCATTTCGGCGTCGGGAACCATATCTGGGTCTATGAGATGAACGACGATCTGATCTCCGTCAAAGAGGGCTCGGGCGTGAAGCTCACCGAGCCGCGGAACTGGGAGGGCACGATCAACGAGGGCCCCGCGGTGCTCAAGCACAACGGCGTCTATTATCTCACCTACTCCGGCGACGATTACCAGAGCGTGGGCTACAGCGTCGGATGTATGACCTCGGACAGCCCGACGGGCCCCTTCACCCGCACGCAGGACAGCCCGATCCTGAAAGCGGACGTCTATGTCCACGGTCCCGGCCATCACAGCTTCGCGTACTCGCCGGACGGCAGCGAAATGTTCATCGTCTACCACTGTCACAATACGCTGACCGAGGTCCATCCCCGCGCGCTGTGCATCGACCGCGTGAGATTCGTGCCGCAGCCGGACGGGCCCGACCGTCTCGTCGTCTTCGGCCCCACCGTCACCCCGCAGCCGATGCCGTAAATTCTGATTTATCGGGCTGTCGCCCGAAGGGATGAGGGAGAAGGAAAGAGGGATGAGAGAACGATAATGATACGCTCTGCGTCTCGGTTTATTCTCCGCGATTGTCGAAAAATGAACGCTATTGCGTCTTTTGAGGCAGATAATCAATTAAACAAGCCCTTATCCCTTCTCCCTTGTTAAATACTGATTTGTCGCTCCGCGACAAATCAGTATTTAACAGAAGCCCTGCCGAACGGCAGGGCTTCTGTTATGCGTCCGCGGGTTTCGGCGCGGTGCGTTTCGGCAGCTTTTCCTTCGCGGTCTGTCCGCCGCTTTGCAGAAGCTGCAGAAACAGCCGCCGCAGCTCCTTCTGCTTCTCCTTCGGCAGCTCGCGCATCGCCGAGAGGATCGCCTCGAGGCTTTTCAGCTTCTGCCCGCCCATGGCGGAGAGCGTATCCATGCCTGTGGAGCGGAACAGCTCGAACACCGTGTCCGTAAAGCTTTTCCGTTCGTCCGCATCGAGTTCTTCCAGCCACGCGTCCAGCGATTTATCGATAAAATGACCGAGCTCGGTCAGCTCCGCGGGGACGAAGCGATTGCGGCTGATCTCCCAGGAGAATCCGTCGTGCTGATACAGTCCGTTTGCGGAGCTCCTGACGACTCTGTGCGGGCAGTCGTTCGCAAACAGCAGACCGATTACCGAGGTGTCGGGAATCACGCTGCGGATCCGCGGCAGGATGGCCCGGTATTCTTCCGATTCGGTGATTTCCTCCATAAAACCGGGGCCGTCGTTGGTGTAGACTGCGCAGATCCGGTCCCGCACGTCCCCGTCGCAGAACGCCGAGGCGTAGATCGCGAAATTGCCGCCCTTGGAGTGCCCGCCCACGCGCAGCCTCCCGGGAATTTTCCGTCCGACTTCGCTCAGATATTCCGCCGCGCGGAGCTGACCGGGCGTTCTCGACGCGTAGCTCAGGTCGAAATCCTCTTTCCAGCCGATCAGCGTGTTGTCCGTTCCGCGGAAGGCGACGTAGGCGGACCCGTCCGGCAGCAGGAACGTCACCGCGGCGATCTGCGCGTATTTCTCGCGGTCGATCTCGTCGAGATAATACCCGATCCGCATATCCCGGAAGCGCGCGCCCGTGCGCATCCCGTCCATCAGAAACGGCGCTTTCGCGGTGATTACCGCGCTTTTTTCGATTTCTTCCCGGGAATACAGCCGAAAAAACAAGTTGTAAACGTCGGTGAGCGTCACGGACGGACCGGAAAGCGTTACCACGCCGCCGAAGTCGGTATACGCCAGCATCGAAAGCACCAGGTTGTCCGCCTCGTTGAACGGATCGACCGCGAAGGGAACGTCCGCCCGCCACGTAAGATAATCGAAAATATTTGCCATGCAATCGCCTCTTTCCGGGGATATTTTACTATGGAGCGGAGAAAAATGCAAGAGAGATAAATCAGAATTTGACAATCCGGTCTTAAAGGAGTATCATACATTTATCACGAAAGGAGTCTGATATTATGTCCTGCACGACTGTTCTGGTCGGCAAAAAAGCGTCGAACGACGGGTCGACAATGATCGCCCGCACCGACGACGGCCGTTTCGACGTCAAAAAAATGATCGTCGTCGAGCCGAAGATGCAGAAAAGAAAATACAAAAGCGTGATCTCGCACGTTGAGATCGAGCTGCCGGAAAACCCCATGCGGTATACCGCGTGTCCCAGCGTGGACCTGAAAAACGGGATTTGGGCGGCGACCGGCGTCAACGAGGCGAACGTCGGCATGACCGCGACCGAAACGATCACCTCGAATCCCCGCGTGCTGGCGGCGGATCCCCTCGTCGCGTATCAAAAGGCGAAGAAGCGCGGGGAAAAGGATACGCCGGGCGGGATCGGCGAGGAGGATATCGTCGTTCTGGTTCTGCCCTATATCCGTTCCGCACGCGAGGGGGTTCTGCGTCTCGCCTCGCTTTTGGAGCGCTGCGGAACTTACGAGATGAACGGCGTCGCGTTCAACGACGAAAACGAGGTCTGGTGGCTCGAGACGATCGGCGGCCATCATTGGATCGCGAAACGCGTGCCGGACGACGTGTGCGTCATCGCGCCGAACCGTTTCGGTATGGACAGCTTCGACTTCGACGACGCGTTCGGCAAGCGGGAAGCGCATCTCTGCTCGGCGGACCTGCGGGAATTTGTCGCCGAAAACTGTCTTGACCGGAATCAGAACGGCGTGTTCAATCCGCGAAACGTGTTCGGCTCCCACTCGGATATGGATCATATCTATAACAATCCCCACGCCTGGTTCATCGGCAGGTATCTGACGCCGTATTCCCATCGGTGGGATGGCGAAAACGCGGAGTATACCCCCGAGAGCGACAATATTCCGTGGTGTCTCGTGCCCGATCGCAAAATCGCCGTCGAAGACGTGAAGTATATGCTCTCCGGGCATTTTCAGGGGTCGCCCTACGATCCGTACATCGGGCGCGATACCGGGAAACGCGGCATGTACCGTTCCATCGGCATCAACCGTACCGGCGTGACCTCGATCTGCCAGATCCGGCCCGGCAAACCGGACGCGATCAAAGGGATCGAATGGGTCTGCTTCGGTTCCACGACGTTTTCGGCATTTCTGCCGGTCTATGCAAACGTTCCCTCGCTGCCGAAGTATCTCTCCGACGTCACAACGGACGTTTCGACGGAGAATTTCTACTGGGCGAGCCGTCTGATCGACGCTCTGGCGGACCACGACTATCCCGCCAGTGTGCAGCAGATCGAGCGATACCACAACGCCCTGCTGGCAGAGGGCCGCAGAATCGTTTTGGAATACGATAAAAAAATGGCGGAGTCCGGCGATTTCTCTCTTGCCGCCGAGGCGAACGAAAAGCTCTGCAAGACAGCAAAAGAGAAGACGACCGATACGCTGAACAAGGTGCTGCAGACCTCGAGCGAGAGCATGAAGAACGGGTTCCGCATGTCGGATAACTAAACGCAGAAACACGAATAAAAAAGAGCCCCGGGGGCTCTTTTTTATTCGTACAGCGCCGTCCGGGTCCTGTCTCGGTACGCTTCAAAACACATCGCGATCTGCTCCGCGGTGCTCCGCGCCTCGTCCAGCGGCGGGAGCTCATCCTCTGCGAAATACGCGCTTTCGACCGTTTCGCTGTTTTCGCGGAATGCGCCGCCGATCGCCTCGCAAAGAAAGAAGATCTTCACGATGTTATAAACATAGAGCGGGCGGTTGTGTTTTTTCCTGTCCTGCACTGCGATCAGCTTTGTTACGGCGACGTCGATCCCCGCCTCTTCCTTCACTTCCTTGACCGCGTTTTCCGCAGGGGAAAGCTCGTGCTCGCACCAACCGCCGGGGATCGACCATTTGCCGTTGATCTCGCGGACGAGCAGAATCTTTCCGTCTCGGAAGACAGCGGAGCGGGTGTCGATTTTGGGCGTCTGATAACCGATCTCACAGCAGAACGGATCTTTGATTTTTTCCGTCGGCAATCCGGTGCGTTCTGCCAGCATTTCCGTCGCGATTTCGCGGATCCGCTGATAACGCTCCCGGTCAAACACACCTTCGCCGTAAAACAGCCCCGCCTGCGCAAGGCTTTGCAGCTCGACCGCCCAGCGGGTAATTGCGTCTTCCATAAAACCAGTGCTCCTTCGTGTTATTTCAGTATCTTCCGGATCGCCGCTCCGTCGCAGCCGGGCAGGATTCCCTGAAGATGTGTGAAAATTTTTTCGTAAGATTCGGCGGGGGAGCGGGCGTAGACCGTTTCGGTGAACGCCTCTCCGAAGAATTTTTCCGGCGTGGAGTATTCCGCCACGCCCCAACCGTACCGCTCGCCGCGGCGGTCCGTTTCGTAAATAAAATCGTCGATCAGCACGTAGCACTGTCGCTGCAGCTTCGTGACCGTCGTCTCGAAGCCCTTGACGCCGTCCTTGCGGTAGTCGCCGATCGCCTTGAGCCCTTTCGACAGGATCGGCGCGTGCTCCGCGATCAGGTCGTAAAGGCGCTTGTCCCGGTACGGCGCGAGCCCGTCGTCGAACCGCGCGTCGAAATCGTAGCCGTCGCGGCGGTAATTCGCAAGATCCGGGAACCATTCCGGGCTGACGAACACGGCTTTGTTCTCGAAGAATTTACCGTAAGCGCAGCCCGCCTCGCGTATTACGGGTCCCTTCCACTCCCAGACGCCCTCCTCGTCGGTAAACCACGCGCGGGGCGAAACGTGCTCCGCGACGGAGAAGCCGGGGATCGAGTTGCGGAACAGCGGCACGAAGCCGAATTTGCGCACCGCGTCTATGAGATCCCGTTTCGTTTCTATATATATCCCAGAAAAGTCCATAGAACCCACCTCGGTTCCATTTTACATAAACCGGGCGGGCAGGTCAACCGGAAAAACCGTTTTCGGCATTGTTATTTCTTACTTCTTTTGATATAATGGACGCAGAAAACAAAAAGGGTGTGAGAAAAATGACGGCGAAAAAGAAAACGATCCTTTCGGTGTGCCTGTTCGTGCTGATCTTCGGCGGGCTTTTGCTGACCGCCACGTTCACCGACCTGCAGGTGAGCCGGGTCCTGACGAAAAATACGCTTCCCCCGGGGCAGTATTACGCGACCGGCGTATTCGGCGTAGTGTTCGAATGTATCGGCACGAGCCCGGAGCTGCTGATCAGCGCCGTCTGCGCCGCGATGCTGACGGTCTGGGGCATGCGCATCGCGAAGAAGCGCGCGGTCCGGGTCTTCATGACCGCCGCGGGGATCGCGGCGACCTTCGGGCTGTATTTATGGGAATTCTCCGATATGTTCAATTACGTCTGCAGACAGTTTCCCGTCGGGGACGGCGTCCCCGCGTTTTTGTGGGGCATCTCGGCGTTCCTCGCGCTGCTCTGCGCTGTGCTGGCGCTGTTCGCGGTCAACTGCTTCTCGGATGAAACGCTGCGGCGGCTGCCGCGCTTCGCCTGCGTCACGATGGCGTCGATCGTCGTCGCGATCCTGATCGTGCAGGTCATCAAGGAACCCTTCGGGCGGATGCGTTACCGCGCCATGAACGTGATCGGCGATTACTCCGGCTTTACGCGGTGGTACGTGATCAACGGCCAGCCCGACAAAGCGTGGATGCGCGAGACCTTCGGCACGTCGGACGCGTTCAAGAGCTTCCCGAGCGGGCACACCCGCGCCGCCGCCGCGACGTTCTATCTCGTCTCCCTCGCGGACGTGATCGGCGTGAAGAGCAAGCTCCGCCGCGCGCTTTTATGGTGCTTCGCGTTCCTGTTCACCTTCGTCGTCGCATTGAGCCGGGTCATGGTCGGCGCGCATTTCTTCTCGGACGTGCTCGTCGGCGGCGCGATCGGCTTCTGCGTGTGCATGGCGGCGCGGAAGCTGGGGATGAGAGGTAAATTCTGATTTGATACTTGTTTTTCCGCAAAAACTGTGTTATGATGAAACTGCGCCGGCGGGGAGATCGCCGGCAATACGGATAGGAGTGTGTATTATGGCTTGTTTTTTGGTTCCCGGCACGGAAGCGGTCCTTGTGACCGGCGCGGCGCTGATCCTCGCAAAGTATGAGAAAAACAGGGCGCAGCTCGATCTGACCTCGGGCGCTCCGGCGCAGAGCGGGAACAGGACCGGCTTTTCGAGAAAGCTGTTCTGGCTTGCGGGCCTTCTCTGGGGCGGTGTGATCCTCCTCGCGTTCGAACATCTGTGGCACGGCGAGATCCAGCCGTTTTTCCCGTTCCTGACGGCGGCCGCCGAAGGACCGGAGGCGGTCTCGGAAATGCTGCATGAAATGGCGACGGTCGGCGTTTCGATGGCGGTCCTCGTGACCGCGGTCTGGGGCGTGATGGTCGGCGTGACGGCTGCGATCGCGAAACGGCCCGGAAAGGCGGAAGCGGGGGCGGCGGCATGACGCTGCTGATCACGGTTTTTGCCGCGGTGATCGCGACAGCCGTATGGTATCAAAAGAACGATAAGGGCCTGATGCTCGGTGTGCTCTGCTGGATGTTCTGGGGCGCGTCGCTGATGTGGCTCGTGGATGCGGTATTCGAGTATATCGAGCTGCGGGCGGCGTATTTCACCCCCGAGCTCGGGGATATGATCAACGATGCGTTCCTCGGCCTCTCGGTCGCGGCGCTGGCGCTCGTGATCTGGGTCGTCGTCCTTCTGATCAAAGACCCGAAGGGCGTCGTCAGAGAGCGGTTGAAAAAGAAATAAGAAAAAAAGAGAGAAGGAATGAGGGAGAAGGGAGAAGAGAACGCAGAATAAACGCTCTGCGTCTTGATT
>JAFRTA010000146.1 GCA_017427315.1 Clostridia bacterium | reverse complement strand
CCGGCAGCGGATGCCGGGGCTTCTCTCAATTCACGTTGTTTTCGTCAGCGGGGGTCGTGCTCGTTGCCCTTGCCGGAAATACTGAACCACTCTTCAAGAGCGGCGGCGATTCTCTGAATGAATTCAACGATTCTCGCAAACAATTCTTGCATGACAAAGATCCTTTCTGAAAAATATTAGCTGTTCACTTTGAAGCACGGCCTTCTTCACCCTGCTTGTCATCTTGATTTTACACCAAATTCCCCCGTTTGTCAAGCAATTCAAAGAAAATTCAAAAAAACGCATACCCTATGTAAAATTAAGCAAAAAACCGCCCGCGGTATTGACTTTATGTGCGAAAAACAATAGAATAAGGAGTGTCAGACCCGCGCCGTAAGCGGGAATTTTCAAGAACGGAGAATTGTCATGAACACTATCAAATTCGACAAAAAATCCACCCTTATGGTCGCCCACCGCGGCGTCAGCGGCATTGAGCTCGAAAACACCGCCTCGGCGTTCGTCGCGGCGGGCAACCGCAGCTATTTCGGCATCGAGACCGACGTGCACGTCACCTCCGACGGCAAGTACATCTGCTTCCACGACGACAATACCGCGCGCGTCGGCATCGACAGCATGGTGATCGAAGAGACGACATACGAGACGCTGCGCTCCCTGCGCCTGCGCGACCGCGACGGCAAACGCGGCAGGATCGACCTTGTGATGCCCTCGCTCGAGGAGTATATCCTCATCTGCAAAAAATACGGCAAGAAGGCCGTCCTCGAGCTGAAGAACCGCATGACGAAGGAGCAGAACCTCGACATCGCCGCGAAGATCAAAGCGTGGGGCTATCTCGACGAGACGATCTTCATCTCCTTCGAGCTCGAGAACCTGATCGACATCCGCTCCGCTTATCCCGAGCAGACCGTGCAGTTCCTCGACGAAGTGTATTCCGACGCGACGATCGACCGGCTCGCCGAGCTGAAGATGGACTTCGACGTGGAGTGGGTCACGCTCTCGAAAGAGGCGATCGATTACGCGCACGCGAAGGGCGTCAAGGTCAACTGCTGGACCTGCGACGATCCCGCCGAGGCGGCGAAGCTCGCGGAATACGGCATCGACTTCATCACCTCCAACATTCTCGAATAAGCTGCCATGCCCGAAAAGATCAAATGGGCGGCGATCGGGGACTCGTTCACCTATCTGAACGATCACCTTGACGAAACGGGATACCGCGTCACGAAAGGATATCTGACGCGCATCGCCGAGGCGCTGCCGCAGCCGGAGCTCAATAATCTCGGCATCAACGGTTCGAATTTCGAATGCTGGATCGGGCAGGAGATCCCTTTTGCCGATCTCTATACGGTCCTGCTCGGGACGAACGACTGGCACGGCGGCATGCCGCTCGGGAGCGTGAAAACGTTCCGCGCCCGTGAGACGGGAAATACCGCCGGCAGGCTCGGGATCCTGCTCGATCACATCCGCGGGGCGAATCCGGCGGCGAAGATCGTCGTCGGCACGCCCGTTCCCCGCGGGGATTTCGTCTATATCCTCGACGCGGAGAACAACGCCCACGGCAGTTGGGCGCCGGACAGGGAACAGGGAACGGGGCGCGAGGTATATCTTCACGAAGTCGCCTCGCTGATCCTCGACTGCTGCGAAGCAGAAGGCGTTCCCTGTATCGACCTGTACCGCGCGGCGGGCTTCACCGAGGCGAACGCGGTGAAATTCAAGCGCGTGAAAGTCGGCGGCGCGTACCGCGACCTGCCATACCCCGATTACGTCGGCGCGCCGTTCGACCCGAAGAGGGACGAATACCCCTACCCGCCCGAGGCGGCGGACATGACCTACGACGGCCTGCACCCCTCGGATAAGGGCAACGCCCGCATCGCGGAATTGTTCGTTGAGAAGATTGTTGAAGAATGTAAATTCTGATTTATCGGGCAGCAAAGCTGCCCGATAAATCAGAATTCGGATATCGGGTATCGGATTTCGCGAATCGTGCTTGTGGATTTTATTATTCTTTTCTTTGATGAATTCGCAGCGTTAATTTTACGATTTCAGCCGCGGTTTCGGCACGATATCCGATCCCCGATCCCCGATATCCGCGAAAAATACATCCCGATAACTCAGAATTTATATCTTTCACAGAGGTAATCTCATGGCCCGTTTCGCACCGCTGTTTTCCGGAAGCTCCGGCAACAGCACTTTTTTCGGCTCCGCGACGGAAGGCATCCTGATCGACGCGGGAAAGAACGCGAAGCAGCTCACGCTCGCGCTTGACCGGATCGGCGTCGACCCGGGATCGCTGCGGGGCGTGTTCGTCACGCACGAGCATTCCGATCATATCGCGGGCCTGCGGGTATTCGCATCCAGATACGGCCTGCCCGTTTACGCCACGAGGGGCACGCTGAATTATCTTGAGAAGCACGGGCATCTCGACAGCGTCGGACGGGCGGAGCTCCTGCCTGCGGAGGGCGTTTCGTTCGACACGATGAAAATTTCCGCTTTCCGCACCTCGCACGACGCGGCGGAAAGCGTCGGCTACCGCGTGGAATTCGCCGACGGGCGCGTCGCCGCCCTGGCGACGGATACGGGGATCGCGACGCAGGAAGTCCTGCAGGGCGTGCGCGGCGCGGATCTCACGCTGCTGGAATCCAACCACGATGTGCGGATGCTCCGCAACGGCCCTTATCCGTATCATCTGCAGCAGCGCATTCTGTCAAGGCTCGGGCATCTGTCCAACACGGACTGCGCCGCCGTCGCGGTCTGGCTTCTGGAGCGCGGCACCACGCGCTTTGTTCTGGGACATCTGAGCAAACAGAACAATACTCCCGAAGAAGCGCGCCGCGTGACGCTTGCCGCGCTGACCGGGGAAGGCGGCGCCGAGGGCGAGGATTTCCTGCTCTCGGTCGCATCCCCCGACGGCGGAGAGATGACGGTTTTCTGAAGCCGGCGGAGGGAATCAGAATTTGAACAAACAGAACGGAGCGAGACATGAACTTCAAACTCATCTGCGTCGGGAAGCTGAAGGATAAATTCTTCGAGGACGCATGCGCGGAATACGTCAAACGGCTCGGCGCGTTCGGGAAGGTGAAGATCACCAAGATCCCCGCCGCCCCCCTGCCGGACGCTCCCAACGAAAAACAGATCGCCTCGGCGCTTGAAAAAGAGGCCGCGCAGATCCTGCAGCGCATTCCGAAGGGCGCGGCGGTGTACCCCATGTGCATCGAGGGGAAACAACTCTCCAGCGAAGAGCTTTCCGCCGAGCTTTCCGCCGCGGCAAACGGCGGCGCGGGAACGGCGGTCTTCATCATCGGCGGCTCCTGCGGACTGCACGAAAGCGTAAAAAAAACGGGCAGGCTGCGCCTGTCCATGTCGAGGATGACCTTTCCCCACCGCCTCGCGCGCGTGATGCTGCTCGAACAGATCTACCGGGCGATGATGATCTCGGCCGGGAGAACATATCATAAGTAAAAAAACCGTCCAACGGGACGGCTTTTTATGTGAGATGTGAAATGTGAAACGCACAGCACGCAAAACGCACAGCGCAACACGCAACACTTAATAATCCAGCTCCAGATCCCTGCTGCGCTTCGTCCGTTTCGGACGAGGCGTTTTTTGTTCGGCGTCGATCGACAGGTCGTCGTTGAGCACCACGAGATTGCGCTTCTGCATCAGCCGCCAGATCAGGCTGACAAGGATATCCGCCGCAACAATCGCCGCAAAAAGCTGAAAAGCGACGCAGGTCAGCATTTTATTGAAGCTCGCCACCTTCGGCAGGTGCAGCGCCGTCGCGAGGAACTTGTTGATCGTGGTCCGTATTCCGATCAGCATATACGGGATCGTCATGATCTGGACCCCGAACAGCGCGAAATACAGCCAATTCATCACCCCGGGGCGCTCCCTGTCGCGCATCGACAACAGAAACACGATAAAGACCGGGACGAGATAGACCATCGTGTAATGCATTGAAATGGAATGGATATTCAGCATCAGATACACGCCGATAAACGTCCTCTGCCACTCCTTCTTGCAGAAAAACCCCATTCCCCCCATCAGGATCTCGGAACCGATGAAGGCGCCGATCGCGATTTTCTGCGCCTGCGCTTTGTTGATGATCTTATTGCGCTGCAGGATATAGACGATATCCGCGACGCCGGCGCTGTTATAAGAAAAAGACGAACGCTTTCCGATCCAGCGGAAAATATTCTTCACAAAGCGCATCAGACTGCCGTCGGGATCGGCTTTGCTGCCGTCGGAATTCCGGATCTCCAACGGCAGAATCGGCATGATCATCGCTTTGTTGTTGCCTGCCGCAGCCTGCTGGCGCGCGAATACCGCGGCAATACCGCCGCTGTCCGGCGTCAGCAGCAAAATGATCAGATAGGGGATCGCCAGCGCCGCCACCCCGTAAAACACGGTGCGCGCCGCAGCCTTGTATTTTTTCTCGTAAAGCAGCAAAATACCCAGCGTGGCGGGAAACAGCTTGAGCCCCGCCGCCAACGCGAGCATGATATACGATGCTTCGCGTACGCCGCGGCTTTCCGAATTCCGGAAAAAGATGAAAAACATACAAAAAACCATCGCCAGAAGCGTGGTATTTCCCCGTTCAAAGCAATAGATTACCGGAAAACTGATAAAACAGAACAGAATCACCGCGTACCGGCTTTTTTTCAGGCCGCGGATCCGCATATAACGGTCGAGCATGTACGCGAAAGAAAGCAGGCAGATCAGCGCGAAAAAAAAGTACAGCATTTGCCCGGACTGACTGCGCTGTAAGACCGAGCGTTTCGCGAATCGCAGGAAAACGACCTCACGAGGAAGGATCTTTGAGAAAAAGTACATGATCAGAATGCTCAGGGGCGGATAGATCACGTTACGCTGATAGACCCAGGTTAAATCGCGGGCGTCGCGGATCGAGTTGAACAGATCCATGAAATGGTCGGACGAGTTTCCGTTCCAGAACAGGCTGTCGTGAATGGAATTTCCTTTGGTAAAAACCGCCATCTCAGCCGTCAGGAAAAGCGCGACGGCGGAAAAAAGAAGATAGAAGCGGAGCATCCGCTCCGTCGCGTCGTTCGGACTCGTAATGATATTCTTATTTCGGAATAAACTGCGGAACATCGCGCTTCCCTCCTTTCCGCAGCGCCGAAACGCGTTTCTACTTCGCCCCTGCGCGCAGGCGATAAACGCCGGCAACGACGCCCAATCCGAAGAAAGAGAGCAGGCACGCGATGCGCGTGCGTTTTTCGGCGCGGGGATCCGTCATCACGTCGCGGCGGTATTTTCTGACGTTGTCGAGAATATGGGCGCGCATCCGGCGTTCCTCTTCCGTTTTGCCGTCCAGCGCCAGATACGTCACGAAATTATCCTCGATGAATTTATTCCGGAACGCGGGCAGCGCCGCCGGACACTTTTCGTAAAAATCCGCCTCGAGCGCGTCGTACAGCCGCACATAATCGAATCTGCCGGCGCCGACGGCGGAATGCACGGCGCTGTCGGCGCGCTGACGGTAAGAAAGCCCGGCGTAATTCAGATGCGCGATCTTTTCGCTTTCAAGAAAATACTCGATGCAGACGTAGGAATCCTCGCCGAGTCTCAGACGCATCGGCTCGATCTCACGGATGCGCTCGGTCAGGAACAGCTTGCAGCAGACCGTGGCGAAGCATTTCTTCTCAAAGAACATCGTATTGAAGGTCTCCGCCGCATCGAGACAGCAGTCTTCGTCCGAAATATATTTTTCCTCGCCGTAAGCGTCTTTATCCTCAAAATATTCCCGGTAGCCGCAGCACGCGCAGTCCGCGCCGAACGCGGTGATCGCGCCGGAAAGCCGCGCAAGGAATTCTCCGTCGACAAAATCGTCGCTGTCGACGAAGGTCACATATTTTTTTGTCGCCGCGCGGACGCCGTCGTACCGCGCCATGGCGACGCCGTCGTTTTCCTTATGGAGCACGCGCACCGTCGGGTACCGCTCCGCCAGCGCGTCGCAGACCCGTCCGCTGTCGTCCGGCGAGCCGTCGTCCACGAGAATGATCTCGGGCGCGCCGACGCTCTGCCGTACGAGGCTTTCCACGCATCGGGGCAGATACGCGCCGGTTTTGTAAACGGGAACGACGACGGAAATATCGCACGCCATCGTCACGCCTCCCCCGGATTGAGAGATCTCGCCCGGCGCACCTTGATCGACGCTGCAATCTTTTTTCTTCTGCGGGCGTCGGCAATCGAACAGGCGACGATATCGATAAACACGATCAGCGCCAGAAGCTGAAACGCGGGGCAGGAAACCATCTTGTTGAAGTTCGACGCAGCGACGATATCGAAGTAAAGCCCAACGGTAACATACCATTCGTGCATCGAACGAAAGAAATGGAACGGCAGCAGCGCGAACTGCATGAGAAACAGGCCGAGATAGGCGATATTCAGCGGTTTTCTGCGCTCCGCGCGCGACTCGACGAGGAACACCGCAAGCGACGGGATCATATAAATCAGCGTGTAGTGCATCGCAACGGAATGCACGTTGAGCATCAGATACGTGCAGATAAACACCCGCTGCCACTCTCTTTTGCAGAAAAAGCCCAAAACGAACGCGACCAGCTCCGTCACGATAAACGCGATCAGTCCGCCCATCTGCGCAAACGCGGGCGGCAGGATTCTTATGGCGTAGAGCAGATAAAACAGATTCATTACGCTCGTGCTGTTATAGGTGAAATACGACTTGTTGTCGACCCAGCGCAGCAGGTTCTGCGCAAAGCGCCCGAGCGAGCCGTCAAGCGTGACGAGCGTGCCGTCCGGGTGCGTCAGCTCGCCCTCCATCCCCAGCATCATGTCGTAAAGACCGCCCTCCGCGGGCGCGAGCACTTTGATCAGGAGATACGGCAGGACCACCAGCAGAATGCCGTAAACCACGGTTCGGAACGCCGCGAAATACTTCTTGTCGTAAATCAGCAGCACGCCGAACACCGCGGGGAACATTTTGATCCCCGCCGCAACGGCGAGCATCAGATAACTGATCTCGCGCACCGTCCGGCTCTCGGAATTGCGGAAAAAGACGAAAAACGTCGCAGCCGCCATCGCAAGCAGCGAATTATTCCCCCGCTCCAGGCAGTAGATCATCGGAAAACTCACAAGGCAGAAGACCGCAACGAAAAACCGCTCCGCGCCGACCTTTTTATCGGAGAGATACCGCTCGATGCACAGCGCGGTCAGCAGCAGAGACAGGATCGCAAAAATGAGAAAAAGCGTTGAGACATAAGGGTCTTGCTGCATCTGATACCTGTCGGCAAACAAATCCGGCAGACTTCCCGCCGGGGCAAGCAGCGTAAAGAAATACATCATAAGGATACTGAGCGGCGGATAGATGATATTGCGCTGATACAGCCACGTCAGGTCCCGCGAATCACGCATCGGATTGAAAAAATCCATAAAATGATCCGATTCGTAACCGTTCCAGAACAGCATATCCCGGATCGTATCCCCGCCGGACAGATAAGCCATCAGAAACGCATAAACAAGACCGATCATCGAAAACGCGATGAACAGTCTCATGATATCGATCTTGCTTTTATTCTGCCGGGCGTCGGTCTTTTTTTTCGCCATAATCGGCACGTCCCCTTTTCGGAAAAATACGGCGCGGATCGCACCGGAAGCTTTAAGCCTTGATCCTGCGAACGAGCGCCAGCGTATGCCCCGCGACCGTTTCGGGAGTATCCTTCATCCCGGCGAACACCCAGTCAAGCACGATCCCGACAATCCCCGCGAGCACGAATGCGAAGCCGTAGGAGGTATACTGTTCCCGGTCGAAACAGCGGTCGGTGACGATCCGCACGAGACGGGCAAAAAAATTCCTGTCCACATTTACGCCGATATGGGCGGAGCAGAACTTCCCGTTGGAGCGGATGAACTCCAGCAGACGAATAAAAACAGCAATGAACTCCTCGTCCGTAAACGATACGGTCAGACTGCTGCAGATATCCTCAAACTGCCCGACCACTTCGTTTTCGAGCTGTTCTTTCAGGTCGAAAACGTCCTCGTAATGCAGATAAAAGGTCGCGCGGTTGATATCCGCCTGATCCGAGAGCTCTTTGACGGTGATGCTCTTGATCGGTTTTTCGGCAAGCAGCCCGATAAAAACATCCCGGATTCGTTCTTTTGTCTTGACGACGCGGCGGTCGATTTTTTCATCCATAAGGGAACGTCAGCTCCTTAAACAGACAGATACGGAAAACCGTTTCTTTATATTATACTATTTTTTGACGCGAATTGTCAAGATTCCGCCGGCAGCCGCGATATCCGCGGTCCGCAAACGCACCATGCGCGCGAGATCCGCGACGCGCAGCTGCACCTGGCTGCCGACCCTGCCCGCGCTGAAGCAAACCGTTTCGTACGCTTCGCAGCTTTTATCGATCGTCACGGGGAAGGGCTTTTTCATGCCGATCGGCGAGCAGCCGCCGTGCACGTAGCCGGTCAGGGGCAGAAGGTCCCTCTGCGGGATCATGGCGACGCTCTTCTCCCCCACCGCCGCGGCGGCCTTGCGCAGGTCGAGCTCCCCGCAGACGGGGACCATGAACACGTAATACTTCTTTGTTCTGCTCACGGTCACGAGGGTCTTGAACACGCTTCCGGGGTCCTCCCCGAGCGCGGCGGCGACGTCGGCGCCGGCGACCGCGCCGGATGCGGTATAATCGTGCGGGGTATACGGGATCTTCTTCCCGTCCAAAAGCCGCATGACGTTGGTTTTTTCTTCCATTACGCCTTTTTCCATTTCACGCCCTGCGGCGTATCCTCGAGGATGATCCCCATCGCCTTGATCTGATCGCGGATGCGGTCCGCCTGGGCCCAGTTCTTGTTCTTTCTCGCCTCGGCGCGGGCGGCGATCAGCGCCTCGACCTCGTCGTCGAGACTCGTTTCTTTCTTTCTGTTATAGAGAAGACCGAGCACGTTCGTCAGCTCGTCGAATTGTTCCGAGGCGTAAGCGACGTTCGCTTTCACCGGCGCGTCGGTGAGGATATCCTTGTTGATATCGCGCACCAGCTCGAACAGCGCGGAGAGCGCGTCGGCGGTGTTCAGGTCGTCGTCCATCGCTTCGCAGAAATCGTCGACGTGCCCGTCGACGGCTGCCTTCACCGCAGGATCGATGTTGCCGTCTTCGGCTTTTTCCAGCGCGAAATCCATCGCCTCGCGGCAGTTATACAGACGCTCGAGGGCGTTTTTGCACTGTTCGAGAGAATCGTAGCTGTAATTGATCGGGCTTCTGTACTGGCAGGAGATCATCAGATAGCGGATCGGCTCGTAGCCGAATTTTTCCGCCACGTCGCGCACGGTGAAGAAATTGCCCTTCGACTTCGACATCTTCTCATTATCCACGGTGATGAAGCCGTTGTGCATCCAGTAGCGGGAGAACGGCGCGCCGTTGCAGCACTCGCTCTGGGCGACCTCGTTCTCGTGGTGCGGGAAGATCAGGTCCTGCCCGCCGCAGTGGATATCGAGCGTCTTGCCGATGTATTTGCGCGACATCGCGGAGCACTCGATGTGCCAGCCGGGTCTGCCCTTGCCCCAGGGGGACTCCCAGAAGGGCTCGCCGGGCTTCGCCGCTTTCCAGAGCGCGAAATCCACCGCGTCTTTTTTCAGCTCGCCCACATTGATGCGGGCGCCCTCTTCAAGGTCTTCAAGAGGCTGATGGGAGAGCTTGCCGTATTCGGCGAATTTCTTGGTGCTAAAATACACGTCGCCCTGCACCTCATACGCAAAGCCCTTTTCCACGAGAGTCGAGATGATATCGATGATCTCGCCGATGTTCTCCGTCGCCTTGGGATGCACCGTCGCGTCGCGCACGCCCAGGCCGTGGGCGTCGGTCCAGTACTCGGCGATGTATTTTTCGCTGACCGTCTTGAAATCCGAGCCCTCTTCGTTGGCGCGGTTGATGATCTTATCGTCGATATCGGTGAAATTCTGCACGAAATTCACCTTGTAACCGCAGTATTCGAGATAGCGGCGCAGCACGTCGAACACGCAGATCGGGCGCGCGTTGCCGATGTGGATATAGTTATAGACCGTGGGGCCGCAGGCGTAGATGCCGAACTCCCCCTCCTTGAGGGGCACGAGCTCCTCCTTGCGTCTTGTCAGGGTATTGTAAACTTTCATTCTATATTCTTCCTTTCCGTTTTTACAGAATGTTTCCGGCGGGGATCAGATGATCCAGTCGCCCTCTTCCGAATGGATCACGAAATCCTCTTCTTCGTCGTCGCAGCAGACGCCCAGCTTCTTTTCCAGCTCTTCGATCCGCGTCCGCAGACGGGTGATCTCGTGCTCCACAGGGTCGGGGACGTGGATCTGGTCGAGATCCGTCACCTTTTTGCCCGCAATGCGCACGATACGGGCGGGCACGCCCACGGCGGTCGCGTCGGCGGGGATATTTTTGAGCACCACAGCGCCCGCCGCGATGCGGGTATTGTCCCCGATGGTCACGGGCCCGAGGATCTTCGCGCCCGATCCGACCATCACGTTATTGCCCAGCGTGGGGTGGCGCTTGCCGATATCCTTGCCGGTACCGCCCAGCGTCACGCCCTGATAAAGCGTCACGTCGTCGCCGATCTCGGTGGTCTCGCCGATCACCACGCCGGTGCCGTGGTCGATGAAGAAGCGTCTGCCGATGGTCGCGCCGGGATGGATCTCGATGCCGGTGCGCCGGGAGGCTCTCTGGGAGATCCAGCGGGCGGTCAGCTTCATTCCCCGGGTCTGGAACCAGTGGGCTTTTCTGTAAGCCCGGATCGCCTTGTAGCCGGGGTACAGCAGGACGATCTCTATATCGGATCCCGCCGCCGGGTCCCTGTCCCGGAACGCGGCGATATCCTCTTTCATTCTCTCGAACATAGTTTGTCACCTGTATTATTGATGTGAGATGTTAAGTCTGAAGACTGGAGACTGAAGACTGGAGACTGGAGACTGGAGACTGGAGACTGAAGACTTGAGATCTGTTATTCAGTCAGTGCACTTTCTCAGTCTTTGATCGTTGGTCTTTACTCTTTGGTCTTTAGTCTTTAGTCTTTAGTCTTTGGTCTTTAGTAGTCTTCGGTCTTTCCGCGGCACACCCAAAACAACCGATCTATTCAGCCGCGATATCCATTCCCTTATCCCGCAGCGTCCCGCGAAGCGACAGCGCCTTGCGGATGCGGGCGAACGCGGTCTGCCGGAAAAATACCGGCGATTTCGATTCGCGCAGGTTTTTCAGCACGTTCTCGTCCAGCGGCTTCGGGTCGCGCACCACGAGGAAAATCTTCGACTGCGCCGTCTGCCGCGCCGCCGCGAAGAAATTGTCGCTTTCAATCGCGTGAAGGTTCTTCATACCGTCGTACCGGTCAGGCACCGCGTCTGCGTCGGACGCGTCGACGAACGCCTCGAAGAACGGGAACCGCTGGGCGTAAAGCGAATCGAGAAACGGCGCAAGCTCCTCTTTCTTTTCGAATTTCAGCGCCATCGAGCACAGAAAGCTCGGTTCGTTATAATCCGCGAAGATATACGGCGCGCCGAGCCAGCCGTACATCTGTTTCAGCTTTTCATGCTTCTCCTTCACGAGACGGTTCATGCGGTCGTTATACTCGTCGTGGAACAGCTTGTAGGTCTCCTCGTCCAGGAACCAGAATTTCGCGTAAAAGCGCTCGAGCAGCTCGCAGACGGAGCGGTAAATCGCTTCCTGCAGATAGGACTCGCTGCCGTCCGGCTCGCCCTCGCCGTCGCTCCGCACTTTATCATATGCGGCGGCGTAAATCTCGTTCCACAGAGCGAGAAAATCCCGCAGGTGTTCAAGCGTCGGCGCCCGTTTCCCGCTCGCGGCATCGCCGAAGGTCGGAAGAAGCGTCTCGTACACCGCGTAGGGACAGCCCGACGCAAGACGCGCCTCGCGGAAACATCGGAACGCGAAGCGGATATCCTCAAACGCGTCGTTTTCGCCGAATTCGATGCGGCGGTTTTCCAGAAAGGCGCGGCGAAATGCCTTCGCCTCAATATGCAGGATGCGAAAAACGAGATTTTCGTATTTCGGAAACTCCGGCACGGGCGCCAGAAGGTCGTCGTATTCGCTGAAATGGGAGATGTGCCCCTCGCCGAACAGATAATTGCGAAAGACGAGGATATCCGGCGTTTTTTCGGATCCGTCGAGATGCTTGATCAATTCTTCGACCGTCTCGTCGGTCATATAGTCCCGCGCGGAGAGAAAGATCACGTAATCGCCCTCGGCGGCGCGCAGGCCGCGGTTCATGGCGGCGGACCGGTTGGGGAAGCTCTC
>JAFRTA010000145.1 GCA_017427315.1 Clostridia bacterium | reverse complement strand
TCGGATATCGGGTATCGGATCTCGTGAATCGTGCTTGTGCAATATATGAATAACTTCTATCGTATTCGCAGCGTTAATTTTATGATTTGAGCCGCGGTTTCGGCACGATATCCGATCCCCGATCCCCGATATCCGCGGAGGGCGTCAGCCCGACAAACCCGGAATTTCCCATGCAAAAATCAAATGATCTGCATAAAATTGACAATTGTTAATAATATTTACAATTCTATCTAAAAAAACGCAAAAGTATGATTTATAATAATATCGCAGATTATACCCCAAACTCTTTTGAAAGGGCGTAAACGTATGAAAAAAATGAGAAAACCTCTGAGCGTTCTGCTCTCTGTCCTGATAGCGTTCTCCGTGCTGTCGGTCGGCTTTACCGTCGGCGCGTCGGCGGAGGGCGACGGCCTTACCCTGCTGGGCCGGTATTTTACGACGGACGACCGCTGGGCGGGCGTCGGTTGGCAAAGCGGCGGTTGGCCGGCGATAATGGCGGACGGTTCCACATATCTCAACGGCGCAATGAAGATCACGAACGAGGATCTTTTCAGCGGCGTGACCGCGGACACCGGGCTGACGATCTCCTACACCTACACTCCGCTGCAGAGCGAGAACTACCGTCACCTGCTCTCGCTGGGTCTGAACGCGGAGAATAATACGGAGAAACACCTGTATATCTCCGCGAACCCCTCGCATATCGGCGGCGGCAAGATCCCCGTGATCGGTTATGTGAGCGGCGGCGAGCATATCAACGCCTCTCCCAACGGCGGTCCCGCGTTCCAGGTCGGCAGGACCTACGATGTCACGATCGCGATCTCGAAAACGGATATCAAATACTATATCGACGGCGTACAGTATAATTCCGACAAGGACAACGATTCCGCGACGTATCTCGAACAGTTCCTGAACGAGGTCTCGACCTATAAGAACAACTATGTCGGTCTTTCCCGCTGGGGCGATACCGATCTGAACGCCTATATCTACGACCTGCGGTTCTATCGGGGCGTCGCGACGAGCGTATATGATACGAAGCTTGCGGACGCAGAAACGGCTTTCGCCTCTCTCTCCGCGGCGGATTTCTCAAGGACCGCCCCGTATTCCGCGGCGATCAGTATCAACAAGGACGGCAGCAGCGAGCAGATCGGCTCGGGCTTCTATTCCAACATCGTTTACGCGGATCCCGGCGAGACGGATTTCTCCGGAGAGGTCGACAAGTTCTATATGAAGAACAAAATGGTCACGCCGTCCCAGCGCGTCGTACTCGTCTACGACGGGACGAACGAGACCAGCGCACCGATCGAATTTGAATCCCGGGTTGGCACCAAGCACGAAAACGTGCTCCACGCCCTGAAATCCAACAGCGGCGTGATGGGCCTTTCTACTAACTGGACCGGCTATATGAGCGGCGGCTATCAGACCTGGTCCGGTCAGCATCTTGACTGGGACGGCAACGGCGAAGTCGGCTATTATTTCTCCTGTCTCAACAACGGCAATCAGGGCGTCGATCCCACCGAATGTAAGGATAAATTCGGCAATAACGCCCAACAGGACAATACCGGTACGTCCCGTTTCTGGTACAACAAGCTGTACTATCTCGGCACCGGGAATACCGAGTCCTATTTCGACCGTGCGCAGAATATCTCCTTCCAGGAATACGGCAGCTATACCGAATGGGGCAGTCGGCATTATGAAAACGCCGAGATCGGCACGACTTCCGATTACTACATCATCAACAACAAGCCCGTATATCAGATCCTGAACACCGGTGCGACCGCGAAGATCGACGGCGTGACCGGGACCTATAAGGCGATCGACGTCTTCAACGAGATCAGTCAGCACGCCGCGTATTATACCGAGGAGTCCCTCGCACAGGCGAAGGCGGCGCTCGTCGCGGTGGCGAAGGCGGATCCCTCCCGTTTCGCCTATGCGAAGACCGATTACGAAGGCTACGCCGCGGATACCGCGGCTACCGCCGCGCTGCACGGCGCGAGCTTCGCGGGCAACGCGACCAAAGTCGCCGCGCAGATGTTCGGTCAGGTCGACCTCGTCAAGAAGACCGCGACGATCCGTTTCGAGAATTTCGACGGCGCCCTGCTGGATTCCGTGACGTTGAAATACGGCGAGACCCCCGCTTACAGCGGCACGCCCGCCAAAACGGCGGACGAGACGAACCACTACGCGTTCACCGGCTGGACTCCCGCGATCGCGGAAGTGAGCGGCGATCGGACCTATACCGCGACGTATTCCGGCACGGCGCACAGCGGCGGCACGGCGACCTGCCTTGAAAAGAAGGAATGCACCGTCTGCCATACGCGCTACGGCGAGCTTGCCGACCACAGCTACGGCACGCTGAACCCGCAGATCGACGCAACCTGCACCGAAGACGGTACGAAAGCCTATTACGAATGCTCCGTCTGCCATAACTATTTCGACGAGCAACACGAGCAGATCACGGACGGACTGACGATCGTATCCGAGGGCCATCAGCTCGTTCCCACCGCGGCGGAGCCTTCGACCTGCACGACGAAGGGGAACATCGCGTACTGGACCTGCTCCAAATGCGGCCTGATCTTTGACAGCGTCGACGCGAGCCACAGCATTGCGCTTGCGGAGACGGTCCTCGATTACAATTACAACAACCATTCCACGAGCGAGACCGAGATCGACGAGAGCACCGCGTTCGCGGCGGGCTGTCTGACGAACGGCTATGGGGGCGACATCTGCTGCGCCGCGTGCCATCATAAGATCGCGGACGGACAGTCGATCGGACCGCAGGGTCACAGCATGACCGGACATCCGGCGACCGCCTCGACCTGCTCGACGCACGGCAACAGCGCCTACTGGACCTGCAGCAGATGCAACGGCGTCTTCTCCGACAGCGAAGGGGAGACAACGATCCTGCTTGCCGATACGGTCCTCGAACTCGATTATACCAACCATTCCACGACCGAGACGGTGTTTGACGCCGAGACTGCCGTTTCTACCTCGTGCAGCGCGGCGGGCTACACCGGCGACCGTCTCTGCGCCGCCTGCGGCAGAAGAGTCGCGGCGGGCGATCCGATCGAAAAGCTCCAGCACACC
This sequence comes from Clostridia bacterium, assembly GCA_017427315.1. Classification (GTDB taxonomy): domain Bacteria; phylum Bacillota; class Clostridia; order Oscillospirales; family Acutalibacteraceae; genus RGIG2774. The sequence goes on along the minus strand of JAFRTA010000145.1, from coordinate 1,258 downwards.
TACGGCGAGGGCGAGGTCGTCACAGCGGCGACCTGCTCCGCGCAGGGCGAAATGAAATACGTCTGCTCCGAATGCGGCGACATCAAGACCGAGCCGATCGAGATCGACGCCAACGCGCACGCCTGGGTCTATACCGACGACGGTGAGACGCACTCCCGCATCTGCTCCCATAACGGCGCGCATATGAATACGGGCATGGCGCACAATGATGAGCCGATCGAGACCGTCTATGCGACGACGGAGTCCGACGGTCATATCAAGTATCGCTGCCGTGACTGCGGTCATGAGCATACGGAAACGCTCCCGCAGCTTGAGCATCCGTTCGGGCCTTGGGTCGACGATGAAAACGGCAGCACCCACACCAGGACCGCGACCGACGGCTCCGGCGTGCAGGAGAACATGCCGCACCGCTGGGAAGCGGACGCAGCGCATTCCGTACTCGCAGACTGCGGTCACAATGAGAAGCTCGGCGAAAAGTGTAAGGACTGCGGCGCGGTCCGACAGGTCGAACAGCCCGGCACCGCCACCGGCAACCATTCGTGGACAAAGACCGGCGAGACCGCCGGCGACTGCGTGACCCCGTCCGTCATCAGCTCTGAATGCTCCGTCTGCGGTCAGACCAAGACCGAGAACGGCGAAAAGGATATGACCAAACACGTCGGCGAGCAGGTCGTGCGGAACGCGCGGGACGCGGACTGCAACAACGAGGGCTATACCGGCGACGTCTACTGCTCCGCCTGCGACACGCTGCTCTCCACCGGCTCCGTGAGCCCGCGCACCAGCCATGAATGGGAGCTGACGGCGCATACGAGCGAGAATCCCTGCGTCCGCGCCGGCACGAACACCTATACCTGCGTCCACTGCGGCGAGATCCGCACGCTCTTTGAGCCTGCGAAGGGGCATCGGTTCTCCGAATGGGAGACCACGGCGGAGCCGAGCTGCACCGAAAAAGGCAGCGAGACCCGCGCCTGCTCCGCCTGCGGCGAGATTGAAACCAGAGATATCCCCGCCCTCGGTCACGTCGATGCGGATCGCGACGGTAAATGCGACCGCTGCGAGATCGAATGGAAGGATCCCGATGCGCCGGATTACGTCTTCCGCTGCTCGCACTGCGATGTTTACGAGGCGCACAGAGATATCCCGGTCATCGGCATCTTCTACGCGCTCGTCCACTTCTTCATTCATTACGGCCAGTTGATCGGCGTCCTGTCGTCGATCTACTGATCCGCTCGTTAAAACACAAAGACCGCGGTTCCGG
>JAFRTA010000022.1 GCA_017427315.1 Clostridia bacterium | reverse complement strand
TACCGAAATAAGGAATATAATGATAAAAAAGGACGTGATGTTGTGCAGTTTTCCGAAGTGTTCAAGGGCGTAAAATATCTAATGACCGACGACGGCCGCTTCAAGGCAGTCGTATACACGAAATCGCCCGTATTCAACGCGTCGCTGCTCTGCTCCGGGCGGGAAGCGCCCGATTATTTCAACGACGACGAGCCGTACGACCGGCTGACGCACGTATTTTATACGGAAAGCGCGCCCGCTGAGGGCGAGACGCTCACGTTCCGTTACACCTTGCGGAAAAAGAGCCGAAACATCCGGCGGCAGATGTTCCGCTTCGTCCCCGTATTCGCCGACGCTTCGGCGCTGCTCGGGGAATACGATTCCGGCACAAGCCCCGAGCGCACCGAATGCGAGACCGTCGCCGACGGCGTGGAATACACGCATTATTTCTGCAAAAACAAAGAAGGCGCGCCGGTGCACGTCTTCGGGCTGACCGTCGACACGAAAAAAGCGACGATCTATACGGGCACGCCGGGCGACGGCTACGTCAGCGTCGGCGAGCGGGCGAAGGTGCCGCAGATGATCGACGCCGCGGTGAAGAACGGCGTGAACGTCGTGGCGGCGATGAACGGGGATTTCTTCGATATGTTCGGCGACGGGCACCCCGCGGGCGTGTGCGTGAAGAACGGCTGCGTCGTCGCGAACGCGGGTTCCAGGCGGCATTTCCTCGGCGTGAAGAAGGACGGAACGCCCGTGATCGCCACGCTCGCCGAAGAGCCGGAGCTTCTGAAAGAGCTTGAGCACGCCGTCGCGGGGCTGCAGCTCATCGTGAAGGACGGAAAAATCAACGACTGGTCGCCGCTCGAGCCGTTCTCCTACGTCCGGCACCCGCGCACCGCCGCGGGCGTGACGAAGGACGGCAAGATCCTTCTGCTCGAGGTCGACGGCAGGATCCCCGACTATTCCAACGGCGCGACGCTTGTAGACCTTGCGAAAATGATGATAAAGCTCGGAGCCGACCGGGCGCTGAACCTCGACGGCGGCGGCTCGAGCATCACCTATACGAAAAACGGGAACCGCTTCGTTTTGCGAAGCAATCCCGCGGACCTGTTCCGCCCGAACGCAATGCTGATCCGGAAGGAATATGATTGCATTCTGGTCGCAAAACCCTGATTTGTCCCTGCGATACGGCGAGCGCATCGGGATCCGGGCGCCAATCACCCGATATCCGTAAATTCATCCCACGGTATCCGGGCGGGTTTGTTTTTCGTAAGGATATCGTCGATATGCAGCAGCAGCGGGAAATCGGCGGGGTCAAGCTCCCCTCTGCCGGCGCGCAGACGCACCGCGCGCGCGACGCGTTCCGCGACGACAAGCGATTCCAGCGTGACTCCCTGCAGTTTTTCCTTCGCCTCGCCGATCGACAACCCCTCGCCGAGCAGAACGCCGACGAGACGCGTCCTGCCGCCGTAGACCGTAACATAGAGGTCGCCGATGCCGACGGACAGGTTTTCAAGCGTACACGCGCCCTGAATTTCAAGCAGACGCTGCATTTCGCGCACTGCCTGCGTAAAAACCGCAGCCTGCGAGTTATAATGCAGTTCTTCATTCCCGAAAAATCTGCGGCAAAGCCCCACGGTCAGCGCAACGCCGAGCGCGTAACCGTTTTTGAGCGCCACGGCGGATTCGATCCCCGTCACGTCGTCCGACAGGCTGATATGATAATAGTCCGTCCCCAGAGCTTCCCGCATCCGTTCGAGCGCGGCCCTGTCTTTTCCGCAGAAGGTCACCCACGAATGGTCGTGCGCGGTGAGCTCATAGCTCGTGCACGGGCCGCCGATCGCGCAGAGAGGATTCGTTTTCCGCAGCGCATCCAGCCGCTCTCTCCAGATTTCGGGATATGTCAGAAGTCTGCCGTCGGGCGTATCCTGCAGCCCCTTCGTCACGGATAATACCGGCAAGCCGTCCGGCAGCAGCGGCAGAATCGCGTCACGGAACCATTCGACCCCGAAGCTCGAAACGCCGCAAATCACGAAATCCGCGCCGTCCAGCGCGTCCCGGAGCCCGTCGACCGTTGCGAATTCAACCCCCTGCGGGAAATCCTGCCGGAACTTCGGATGTCTCCCGTTTTTTTTGCAGAACGCGATGATCTCCCCGTCGAGATGCGTGCCGACCAGACGCACGGTATTGCCGTTCTCTCTTGCGGGGAACGCAAGCGCCGAGCCCATCATCCCCGCGCCGATGATAACGATCGTTTTCAAGCAGTCCGCCTCCCGAACCTGTTATGTACGTATTATACGCCGGCGCGTCCGGCGCGTCAAGCCCCGCTCTTTTTGACCGGCGTTTTTTTCGGAATCTTCTTTACATCGGCCGTCGCCGGTGGTATACTGAACGTAAAGACCGACCGCAGTCCCGCACGACAAAAAAAGAACAGCCGAAGCTGTTCTTCCTCTGGTGGTCGCTAACGGGCTCGAACCGCTGACCCTTCGCACGTCAAGCGAATGCTCTACCAACTGAGCTAAGCGACCTCACGGACGAATAGTATCTTACTACATTTCCTCCAAAATGTCAAGCGTAAAATCAAAAATATTTATGAAACGGGGTAATTTTATGATTACGATGTCGTTCAACGTTTTATGCGCCGGAAACAAACTGAAAAAGACGTACTGGACGGACAGGAAAGACCTTGTTACCGGCCTGATCCGCAAATACCGTCCGGATACGTTCGGGCTGCAGGAAGCGCATTACCGCTGGATGAACTGCATTTGCAGGGCGCTTCCGGAGTACGGGTATGTGGGCGTCGGCAGAGACAACGGAAAGCGGCTCGGCGAATTCAGCCCCGTATTCTTCCTGAAAGAAAAATACGTCCCGGTCGACAGCGGCATCTTCTGGCTTTCCGAAACGCCGGAAAAACCGTCGAAGGGCTGGGACGGCGCCTGCACCCGCATCTGCTCCTATGCCGTCCTTCGGGAAAAAGCGACGGGAAAGTGTTTCGTGCATTTCAACACCCATCTCGATCACGTCGGGCCGGTCGCGCAGCGCGAAGGCGCGAAGCTGATTGCGGACCGCTCCCTCGCGCTCAGCGACCTGCCCGCGATTATGACCGGCGATTTCAACGTGGAGCCCGACAGCGACGCGTTCAGGACGGTGACCGACGCCGGCTTTGAAGAAGCGCGTTTTGCCTGCGGCAAGACGGACGAGCCGAAAACGTTCCACGATTTTGAGCGCAGGGCGGAGAAGGACCGCACGCTGATCGACTTTATTTTCGTCCGGAACGGTTTCACGGTAAAGGATTATAAAGTCATCACCGAAAAGCCGGACGGCCGGCTGCCGTCGGACCACTACCCCGTGATAGCAGAGCTTGCATTCTGATATGCGCCGAAACGAAAGGGGCTGTTGCAGATACGAAAAATCTGCAGCAGCCATCTTTCATTTTTTTAATTTTTTCAAGAGAAAACACGGTTTTGCAAAAATGTTCATAACCTGTTGAATGCAAAGCACGGCGTCTGGGATTCCGGCGCCTT
>JAFRTA010000144.1 GCA_017427315.1 Clostridia bacterium | reverse complement strand
GTGTCGATGGAGCTGGTCGCCTCGTCGAGGATCATGACCGGCGGGTCGGCTACCGCGGCGCGGGCAATCGAAAGAAGCTGCCGCTGGCCCTGCGAGAGGTTCGCGCCGTTGCCCGTGAGCATCGTTTCATAGCCGTCGGGGAGCCTTGTGATGAAATCATCCGCTCCCGCAAGACGCGCCGCCGCGACGCATTCCTCATCCGTCGCGTCCAGCCGTCCGTAACGGATATTTTCCATTACGGTGCCCGTGAACAGGTTCACGTCCTGCAGAACGACGCCGAGGGAGTGCCGCAGGTCGGCTTTTTTTATTTTATTGATATTGATGCCGTCGTAGCGGATCTTGCCGTCCGCGATATCATAGAACCGGTTGATCAGGTTCGTGATCGTGGTCTTGCCCGCGCCGGTCGCGCCGACAAAGGCGACCTTCTGCCCGGGCTCGGCGTAGATGCTGACGTCGTGCAGCACGGTCTTTTTGCCGTCGTAGCTGAAATCCACGCCGAACAGCCGCACGTCGCCGGTCAGGCGCGTGTATGTCAGCGTGCCGTCGCCGTGGGGATGCTTCCACGCCCAGAGCCCGGTGCGTTCGTCTGCTTCGATGAGTTCGCCGTTTTCTTCCTTCGCGTTGACGAGCGTGACGTAGCCGTCGTCGGTCTCCGGCTGCTGGTCGATCAGGTCGAAAATGCGGTCCGCGCCGGCAAGGCCCATCACGACGAAATTGATTTGGTGCGAGACCTGACCGATACTGCCCGTGAACTGTTTGGTCATGTTGAGAAACGGAACCACGACCGCAAGGCTCAATACCTTGCCGGAGATGCTCACATTCGGGACGTTGGAGAGCAGCAGTGCGCCGCCGACGATCGCGACGACGACGTAGAGGATGTTGCCTACGTTGTTGAGCACGGGGCCCAGCAGGTTCGCGTAGCGGTTTGCGGAACGCGCCTCGTTGTACAGCTCTTCGTTGATTTTATCGAAGTCCGCCTTCGCGGCTTCCTCGTGACAGAAGACCTTGACGACCTTCTGGCCGTTCATCATCTCCTGCACAAAGCCTTCTTCTTTCCCGATCGCCGCCTGCTGGCGGATGAAGTGCCGGGCGGAGCCGCCGCCGACCTTTTTGGTGACGAGCATGATGCACACAAGCCCCATGACCACGACCAGCGTCATCCACACGCTGAAATACAGCATGATGCACGACAGGGCGGCGACTACGATCGCGGTATTGAGAAGCTGCGGGAAGCTCTGGGAGATCATCTGCCGCAGCGCGTCGATATCGTTGGTGTAATAGCTCATGATATCGCCGTGGTTGTGGGTGTCGAAATATTTGATCGGCAGATTCTGCATGCCGTCGAACATCTTTTTGCGCAGCTTGTTCAGCGTCCCCTGGGTCATGATCGCCATCATCTGATTGAAGGCCACGCCCGCGGCGAGGGAAAGCACGTAAAAACCGACCAGAATCAACACGGCCTGAAAAATACCGGGCTTGACGGCGCTCCAGTCGCCGCTCTGCCAGCTTGTTTCGATAATACCGATCACGCGCTGCATGAAGATCGCGGGGATCGTGCTGACCGCCGCGGAAATGACGATGCAAACGACCGTCAGCGGGACCATCACGGGGTAAAAGCCGAATATGGTCTTCAGCAGGCGGGGCAGGGTGCCTTTTTTCGCTTTGACGACGTTTTTTTTGTTACTCTTCTGCATCGTCGTCACCTGCCTTATTCTGGGATTCGTAAACCTCGCGGTAGATATCGTTGTTTTTCAGAAGCTCCGCGTGGGTGCCGACGGCGTTGACTCTGCCGCCGTCCATCACGACGATGCGGTCGGCGTTCTCGACCGAAGCGGTGCGCTGGGCGATGATGATCTTCGTCGTCTCGGGAATAAACGCCGCCATTGCCTTGCGGATCTCGGCGTCCGTTCTCGTGTCGACGGCGCTGGTGGAGTCGTCTAAAATCAGGATCTTCGGTTTTTTCAGAATCGCCCGTGCGATGCACAGCCGCTGCTTCTGCCCGCCGGAGACGTTCGTGCCGCCCTGCTCGATATAGGTGTCGTATTTGTCGGGAAATTTTTCGATGAATTCGTCCGCGCAGGCAAGACGGCAGGCGGCGACCAGCTCCTCGTCCGTCGCGTCGGGATTGCCCCAGCGCAGATTTTCTTTGATCGTGCCGGAGAACAGCACGTTCTTCTGCAGAACCACCGCGACGCCGTCGCGCAGCGTCTCAAGGTCGTATTCCCGCACGTCTCTTCCGCCCACGCGCACCGTGCCTTTCGTTGCGTCGTAAAGACGGGAGATGAGCTGGATCAGCGTGGATTTTGAGGAACCGGTTCCGCCGATGACGCCGATCGTCTCGCCCGAGCGGATGTGCAGGTCGACGTCCGCAAGGGCGTCGATATCCGCCGCTGCGGAATACTTGAAGCTCACGCCGTCGAAATCGACGCTCCCGTCCGGGATTTCATATACGGGATTTTCGGGATTTGTGAGCGTGCTTTTCTCGTCGAGAACTTCCGTGATGCGCTTCGCGGATTCGCCGGAGATCGTGATCATCACGAACACCATCGAAACCATCATCATGCTCATCAGGATCTGGAAGCTGTAGGTCATCATCGCCGAAAGCTGCCCGATGTTGAATTTCGCGCCGGTGGTGGTGACGATCACGTAGGAGCCGAAGGTCAGCGTGAAGACCATCACCGCGTAAAGGCAGAACTGCATGATCGGCCCGTTCAGGGCGATGAACCGCTCCGCGCGGGTGAAGTCGCGGCAGACGTCGTCCGCCGCGGCGTTGAATTTTTGTTTTTCGTAGTCCTCGCGCACGAAGGATTTGACCACGCGCATCGCAGAGACGTTTTCCTCGACGGAGCCGTTCAGCTTGTCGTATTTCTTGAACACGCGCTTGAACATAGGCATGACCTTGCGGATGATCGAGAACAGGCCCAGCGCCATCAGCGGCACCAGCACGACGAAGATCCACGCCATTTTGCCGCCCATGACGAACGCCATCACGAACGCGAAGATCAGCATGAACGGGCAGCGGATCGCCGTGCGGATAACGGTCATATACGCGGTCTGCACGTTGGTCACGTCCGTCGTCAGGCGCGTGACGAGAGACGCGGTGGAAAACCTGTCGATATTCTCAAAGGAGAAATTCTGGATATTGTAATACATATCCTTCCGCAGGTTCTTGGCGAAGCCGCAGGAGGCGGTGGCGCAGGTCGCGCCGGCGATCGAGCCGAAGGTCAGCGAGAGCACCGCCATCAGCGTAAGAAGCAAACCGTCCTTGACGATCACGTTCATTTCGCACCCCGCCTGGACCTGATTGACCAGATCCGCGGTGATGAACGGAATGATGCACTCCAGCACGACCTCGAACGCCACGAATACCGGCGTGAGGAGCGAAGTTTTTTTGTATTCCCGCACGGATTTTAAAAGTGTTTTAAACAAGAGATCATCTCTTTTCTGGATTCGGGGTTGTCGGGCTGTT
>JAFRTA010000143.1 GCA_017427315.1 Clostridia bacterium | reverse complement strand
TTTGCCGAGAGCGATGCTCTTCATCAAAAAGGTCATGTTTCGCGCGAGGGTGCGCATCGTGCGCATGCCTTCTTCGTCCCTTCCCGCCTCGCCGGGCAGTCTGCCGTGCACGCTGTTCCAATAGCGGCTCGAGGCGACGGGCATGCCGCTGATCGTGAAATACTTGTTCAGCTCGTCGAAGGTCGCCGAGCACCCGCCGCGTCTTGCGACGGCGACCGACGCGCCGACCTTCATCGTTTTATCAAAATGCGAGGAGAAGAACAGCCGGTCGAGGAACGAGACGAGCGTCCCGTTCGCCGAGGCGTAATACACGGGCGAGGCGACGACGAGCCCGTCCGCGCGCGCGAATTTTTCCGCCGCGACATTCACTTCGTCGTCAAAGACGCATTTGCCCGTTTTCGCACAGCCGCCGCAGCAGGCGCAGCCGCGGATCGCCGACGCGCCGATCTGCATGGTCTCGGTCTCAACGCCGTTTTCGCGGAAGATCTTTTCCATTTCGGCGAGCGCGAGCGACGTATTGCCGCCCTTGCGCGGACTGCCGTTGATCAGAAGGACGTACATAAGAGGCTCCTTTCGGTTTGAGATAAATTCTGATTTGTCGGGCTGAAGCCCTCCGCGGATATCGGGGATCGGGGATCGGATATCGTGCCGAAACCGCGACTCAAATCATAGAATAAACACTGCGAATAAAATAGAAGTTAATAGTATAATTTACAAGCGCGATTCACGAGATCCGATACGCGATATCCGAAATACTGATTTGCAAGGCGCAAGCGCCTTGCTAATCAGTATTTGACGATCTCCGCTCTGACTTTGCCTTTTTCCGACCGCACGGTCAGCGGGTCGACGAATTTTCCGGCGGTCAGGCGCACGCCGTATTCCAGACCGAGATAAGCAAAGCGCAGCTCCTTCTCATTGTATGACAGAACGCTCGGACAGTGTTCCTCCGTTCTGCCGATGACGTTGCGCAGGACAAACTCCTTCCCGCGGCGCATTTCGACGCCGTTTTCCAAGAGGCGGAACAGGATATCCCCGCAATCCGCTTCGCATTCGTTTGCGGCTGTCTCCGTAAAGGAAAATCCTTCCGATCTGATTTTTTCCCCGCTCGCGGCGTCATATAGATACAGGCCCGAACGCACACCGTGCCCGCTCAATACAAATCCGTCCGCCACAGGCAGCGTCTCGTAGGTCGCCGCCTTATCGGAACAGACGGTATTCTCAAAGGGGTCCGCCGCCCGCTCGTCGAACACGTGCAGGTCGCGGATCCATACCTCGCCGTCCTCAATGTAAATATTCGTTCTGAAAAATCTGGAATTGTACCAGAGGGAGCTCTTGCGCGGGTCGTCAAACGCACCGTGCGCCGTCACTGCAGACGCAGGCGTCAGGGGATAATTCTCTTTATACCATCTGCCTGTTTCGCCGAGACGCTCGGCGACGAGCACGCCCTCTTTCTGCAGCGCGGCGATCTTCGGAAACTGATACTCGAGGCCCTTTTTCATACCGCTCCAACAGAAGCAGTTCTCCTGCCCCGCCTGCGCGTAACCGAAGGAAAGACACTCGCCGTTGTAATTCTCTTTGAAATACCAGTCCGTCCACTCCGGGCAGCCGCCGCCCCGGTCGTCGTAAGCGGGTTCGAGCGTGATGACCTTCTGCGCCCGGCGGCTGTCGCTGTTCACGTCAAGGCCGAGGTCGTACTGATAGATCGGGTCGGAGCCGAGCATACGAAACATCGGCACGCCGAGCTGCTCCGCTTCCGTCTGCGCGGGCATGAAGATATTTTTTGACGCGGGATAATACCCCTGGGCGCAATAGCCGCCCCAGAGAGTATAGCCGTCGGTGCCGTACTGTTCCTTGCAGTTGCATGCGGCGTCGAGCCCGTAGGTCTCGCAGATATAGCGAAGCGTGAACGAGTCGCTGAACCAGGTGCCGAACACCCGGGGATAATACCCGAATTCCGCCTTGAAGCGGCGGAAGAATTCGTCGACGATCCTTTTGCGCTCGTCCTTCGTATAGCCCATCGGGTAGCCGGTATCGCAGTACTGTTCCCACTGCGTTTTGCCGCGCCAGACAAGACCGCTCGCCTCGCAGAGGTATTTTTCGATCTCAAACCATATTCCGATTTCATACCGTTCCGGGTCAAGAGAGCGCATCAGGCGCATGTATTCCGCATCTTCAAACACATCATAAAGAATGAGGAACGTACCCTTGAGGCCGTATTCATCCATGAGGCGGATCTGATTGCGCACCGCCTCGCGTTTGTCCTCATCCGTGCCGGGATAACGCTCCACGGCGCGAATGAAGTTGACGATATTGACAATTTGCCGTTTTGTCATGTTTCGCTCTCCGTACCGCTGCCGCCCGGAGCCTGCCGCAGATCCTCAGTATTCCGCCGCGTTTCGTTCTCTGGCTGCCCGCCGTAGGGCTGCTGCGGAGCACTGTAGGGCTGCTGCGGGGCGCCGTAGGGCTGCTGCGGGGCGCCGTATGGCGCATAATACTGCGCGTTCCGGCCAGCGGTCTGCTGCTCGGAGCCGCGCATCGGAGGAACGTATCCGCCGTAATTGATGTATTTAATCGCGCGGTAAAGCTCCGCGTCAGAGGCAAGTCGATAAGGATTTACATAGAAAATCAAAAGGATCCCGCAGGTGAACAGCCCGAGAAGCTCCCAGCCGAGGAAGGACCGGTCGAACACGAACGACTCCCATTTGTGCCCCCTCATCATCTCCTCGGAACGGCGGCGCGCCTCGCCCGCGTCCATATCCGGCGCTTCGGCGAGAATATAAGGCACGAGCCGGTAGGCGTACCCCTTGACAATCCCGGGGATAACGAACAGAAGAGACCAGAGGAAAATAAACAGGTTCTGCAGGAACATCGCCTTGACGATATTCATATACTTCGTTTTGAACGGAAAAAGAACGGTCTCGAACGGCGCGTTCCGTTCGCCGTTATCAAGGAAGAACCGGCAGCCCCCCACCTGCAGCGGCGAGGCGACGAAGATATTGACGGCGGCGCCGAGAAGAACCGCGAAAAAGATCACGCCGCCGAGCACGCCGGCAAGAACTCCGCCGCCGTGCGACAGAAACTCCTCGAAGAACGTCCGCGCGTCGAAGGACCGCGCCGCGGAGCCGAAATCGTCGAACGCGCCGGGCAGCATCTCCTGCACGTTATAATTATTATTGTTGAAGCTCAGATTGAATCTGGTCGAAAAAGCAGACCAAACCCCGCTGCCGCCGGATACGACCATGGTCAGCACCAGCGCGACCAGGACGCAGATCCAGAAATTCGCCATAAACGCGGCCTTTCCGCGCTGTTTCAGCAACACTCTGTCTATCATAAAAAAACCTCCTTTGTATTTTGCATTTGAATTATAGCACAGACGCAGGGGCAGTTCAAGAGATAAATACTGATTTGTTGAGGTCTTCGACCTCGGCAAATCAGTATTTCAGTGAACAGAAAAATGTGAAATGTGAAAAGTAATTACATTTTACATCTCACATCTCACATTTCACGGAAATTCTGATTTGTCGGGCTGCGCAGCAGCCCGACAAATCAGAATTTCCCCACTTGCCTCTTCCGCCGGACTGTGCTACAATCATACAGAACGGAGGGATCGCCATGCTTTGCACATCTTTCGATACAGAAAAAAAACAATGGACCGACACGACCGTGGGGCGGCTGCCGCGGCACGACCTGTATTTCGGCACGCCCGTCAATTCCCCGACGGCGGGGCTGCCCCTCGGCGACGGCGACACGGGCTCGCTTTTGTGGCTCGGAAAGGACGCGATCCATATCCATATCAACAAATGCGACCTCTGGCAGGATGCGCCCGCAGGGGCCTCTGCCGACGACGAATGCGTTTGTTCGGGCAGAGAAGAAGCGCTTACCTGCCAGAAGCACGCGGGTGAGATCACACTGCGCTTTGACGCGCCCGTGTTCGATTATCTGTATCAAAAAAAATTTGCCGCGCGTCTTTCTTTGGCTGACGCGTCCGCGAAGCTTGACAGCGAAACTCCGTTCGGGAGCATCTCGCTTCACGCGTTCAGCGAGGCGCGCGCTGGCGTGGCCGCTTTGGATCTCGCGGTCCGGTCGGCGGAGCCCTGCGAGCCCCGGATCTCGCTTTCCCGCTTCGGCAGCCGTACGATGTGGCGCTGGTACTGCCGGCAAAAGCCCGGTGCGGAGATCGGGCTTGACGGCACGGAGAGCTTCGCCGAAGAAGACAGTCTGTATATCACGCAGGAGCTGAACGCGACGAAATTCTGCGTCGGGCTGCGCGCCGTCCCCTCTACGGTCCCGTTCCGCGCCGTTCGGCGCAATTCCCGCCGCGCCGAGCTTCTGCCGGAGCCCGCGAAGGAGAGCCGTTATACCATATACTATACCGTCAAAACGGGAAAGACCGTCGAAGAAGCGAAGGAAAACTGCAAAACAGCGCTCGGAAATGCGGCGGCGCGCGGTTTTTCTTCGTTATACGAAACGCACCGGGCGGACTGGACGCGGTTCTGGGAGCGTTCGGCGATCCGCATCGGAGACGATTATCTCGAAAACCTGTGGTATCTTTATCTGTACGTGATGAACAGCGAAAGCCGGGGCGCGTATTCCCCGCACTTTACCTCGGGGCTCTGGGGATTTTATCACGACTTCATCCCGTGGGTGTATTATTTCCACTATAATCTGCAGCACATGTACGCGCCGCTTGACGCGGCGGGGCATGGGGAGCTCGCGAAGAATTACTACGATCTGCGCAGAAACGGGCTTCCGGCGGCGTATCTCTATGCCGAACGGATGAAAAAGAAGAAAGGCGCGTTCGTCCACGACGTGACGGACCGTTACGGCCGCGGCGCGGACTACGATTCGCTCAACTGCACCCCCGCATCGCAGATCGCCATGCAGATGTTCGCGCACTGGCGTTATACGGGAGATGAAGATTTTCTGAACAGGTACGCCCTGCCCGAGATGCGCGGCGCGGCGGAATTCTATCTCGATCTCCTCGAAAAGGGGGACGACGGGCTGTATCATATCCACGGCACCACCGCCTACGAGGGCAACGCGCCGACCGACGACACGCTGACGGATCTTGTGATGATCCGGGCGCTGTTCACTGCGCTGACTCCGTTTGAAAACGGCGAAAAGAAAGACCGGCTCGCGGACGCGCTCGCGCATCTGCCGGAGCCGGTCGTAACGAAGCTTGAGCTCGGCGACGACTGGGACGGGGATAAATTTCTGTTCGGCGTCGGCGAGGGCAGACGTCCCCTCGCGGGCGGAACGGTCTTCGGGATCGGATATCGGGACGGCAGGCCCGTGCGCAAAATGTACGGCGACCCGAAGAGCAAAAAGATCGGCTACGGTTTCCCCGCGATCGAGCTCTCCCCCCTTTACCCCGCCGGGATCTTCGGTCTGCAGGATAAGGGCACGCCGGAATTCGACCGGATGACCGATCAGGTCCGTCTGCACAGCCACGGGGACACCGGAATGCACTGGACGATGCTGCCGGTGTATCTCGCCCGCATGGGGATGGGAGAAGAGACCTTTGCCGAAGCGCGGAATATGATCCGCGCGAATCAGGGCTTTCCCAACGGCTTCGGCGCGGAGACCGGCGAGGGCGGCAGCCGATCAGAGACGCCGAAACAATTCTATTGCGTCACAAATACGGACACGCACGAACAGTCGCTCCTGCGACCGGAGGATTTCACGCACTTTGATTTCGAGACCATCCCGATCGTCGCGAAAGCGCTGTGCGAAGCGCTGCTGCAGAGCCACGAAGGCGTTCTGCGCGTATTTCCAGCCGCAACGGAGGCGGACGCCTCGTTCCGGCTTTACGCCGAGGGCGGCTTTTCCGTCGGCGCGGAAAAGCGCGGCGCGAACGTCTTGATCGCGGTCGGGAGCCTGCGCGGCGAGCCCTGCCGCGTCGCCCTTCCGGTCAGCGTCTGCGTCAGGGACATCCATGTGTACCGCGCAAAAAAAGACGGCCCGTTCACACGGGTCGAATGCGCGGCAAACGCCGTCAGCGGTTACAGAATTTACGAAATCCCGGACCTCGGGCCGGGCGATACGGCACTGCTGTGCTCCGTGCCGCTCGGGGAATTAGAGACCGTCATCCCCGCGCCGGAAGCGCCGAACGGGGATATGAAACGCCTCGGCGACGCGTGTCTTGGCTCGCCGAGGCTGATGAGGTAAATTCTGATTTAGCTCCGCTAAATCAGAATTTTTCAAAATGACACTCTTTGATCTCTCCCCCGTGCTCGCGGGAGTCGTCCGCAAGGAACACGGTCAGATGGCCGGCAATGGAATTCTCGATCGCCGTGCAGGAGAGCGACTGTTCCCCCGTTCGGACGTACCGGATGAAATCCTCGACGATCGCCTCGTCGCCGCCGCCGTGGCCTCCGCCTTCGCTCAGGTCGACCTTTTCATGGCGGTACAGCTCCGGCTCGTCCGGGTCGCAACAGGAAATATGCAGATCACCGCTTTCGAATTCGCCCCAGATCTCGCCTTTCGTGCCGATCACATGGATCGTGCGCATCGACTGCGCCGAGCCGCCGACCATATTGAACGTACCAGTCGCGCCGCCCTCGAATTCGATCAGCACGGACTGATGGTCCACCACGTTGTTGTCGCATTTGAAAATGCAGCGGTCGTAAGGGTTGCCGTTTCTGAAGGAATCGATCCGGTCCTCATCCGTCGGGTGCTCGAGATGTTCCAGATCCGCCCAGACGTAAACGATCCATTTGTCGGGATGCTCGAGATACAGCCGCTTCGAGGAATAAAGGCAGACGTCGACCAGCGGGCAGTCCCGGGTGCAGCGGGTCCCCGCTCCCTCCGGCGCGTTTTCGGGACGGAACATCATTCTCGAACCGACGGAGGAAACCTTCTTCGGCCTGACGGGATTCATCATCCACATCATGATATCGAGGTCGTGGCAGCTCTTGGCAAGCAGCATCGTCGTCCTGCATTTTTCGCTGTTCGCCCATTTGCCGCGGACGTACGAAGTGGACAGGTGGTGGAAGCTCACGTGCTCCGCCTGCTGAATGTTGATAATGTCGCCGATCTCCCCTGCAACGATGCGGCGCTTTATCTCCTGATAAAAACGCGCGTAGCGCAGCACGTGGCAGATCATGACCCTGCGGCCGGTTTTTTTCACGGCAAGATCCAGCTCGCGCATCTCAGACGCGTTGACGGCAAAGGGCTTTTCAAGCAGGATATCGTAGCCCAGATGCAAAAGCGGGATCGATGTTTCGACGTGCTGATGATCCATCGTGCCGTTGATCACCGCGTCCGCAAAACGCGGCACGCGTGCGAGCGCCTCGGCGCTGTCATAGCAGCGGTCGACGGAAAAACCGTACCGCTTCGCCGCCATCAGGCAGCGCTCGCGGTTCGGATCGGCGACGCCGACGATTTTCAGCTCTTCCGGATGCTCCAGCGCGTAATCCGCATAGATGACCGCCCGGTGACCGCAGCCGACAATCACGGCGGTAACAGGATGCTCGGACATAGTACCTGCCCCCTCGGGGAATGAAATCTATCGGCATTATACGCCGCAAAAACAGGAATGTCAATGCTTTCCGGCATTTTCTTTCCTTATCCGCCGCAGACCGCGCCGCATACAAACAAAACGGTTCTTCACGAGCTTTCGCGGAATAAGATAAATTCTGATTTGTCGGGCTGCTGCACAGCCCGACAAATCAGAATTTCCGTGAAA
>JAFRTA010000142.1 GCA_017427315.1 Clostridia bacterium | reverse complement strand
GTTTCCCTTGCCCTGCGCGCCGCATACCCACATGCGGATTTCGCTCGATGCGTTGCCGCCGAGCATGGGACGGTCCTGCATCAGCACGACGCGCGCGCCGCGCCGCGCCGCTGCGACGGCGGCGCACAGCCCGGCGAGCCCTCCGCCGACGACGCAGAGGTCGGCTTCGTGTCCGATCGTTTGAAAAGCCATAGACGCACGTTCTTTCTTTTACAGATGGATTGTTTGCGGTTTCCCGTGAGCCTGCCGCATGAAGACGCGGGGACGCGGAAGGCGTTTTCTTCGCCCGACGAAACAGGACGTCGGGGAAAAAACGTCTGAAAAAGCAAGAAAAAATCAGGCGCGGATGGGGCTCCTTGTCCTTCCGCACCGTTCCGGAGGAAATACAAACAAGGATTCCTGCTTCATACGCCTGAATTTCTTCATTCTTTCTGGTCTGCGCTTGCTGCGGCAGCCTCTTTTCTTATTTCTTCGCGAGCGCTCTTTCAAGCCATACCGCGCCGACGTCCATCGCCGCGAACAGCCCCTTCTTTTCGCTCTTTTTGATAATGCGCTCTGCCGGGCGCACGTCCGGGTCGGTGCTGATGAGCTGCACGGAAACGCGGTCTGCCACGTCCATCTCGCCGACCTTTTTCGTGGTCATGATGTTGATCATCACCACGTAAGGCTCGTAGCTGAATCCGTAATAAATCGTCTTGCCCGAGCGCACAAGAGGTTTTTCCTTATACATCAGGACTTTGTTTTTCGTTTCTTTCGCCGCCAATTTTCTCCCTCCCGCCGGGTTTATTTGATTTCAAGGTAATCCTTCAGCATTGCGGCGAGCAGATCGTCTCTTTCGATGCTGCCGATGATTACCCTGGCGTTGTTATGCGTCGTAATATAGGTCGGGTCCCCGGAGAGGATATAGCCGACGAGCTGATTGATGGGGTTATAACCCTTTTCGGCCAACGCCTGATAGACCGTCGCAACCTCCGCGCGCATGATGCTTTCTTCGGAGTTGATGACGGTAAATTTTCTCGTCGTATCTTTCGTATCGCCTGCCATAACGCCACCTCCTGAGACTTCATCCTATATTATAGCGTATAATTACTTTAAATGCAAGTATAAATTCTGATTTAGTTGCTGGTTGCTGGTTGCTGGTTGCTCGCTTATGAATCCGGCAATGAGAACAACGGAACAAATAACAATATTTTTGAGGCAGCAAAACTGATAAAACGATACAACCCAATGATATGTTCCGCATAGTTGTTTTATTGTTTTGGTCTATTTAAAAATTATATTTTTATCAATTATTCAACCGACCACAGCTCTCCCGCTATCGGTTTAGAGCCAGCAACAAGCAACCAGCAACGAGCAACAACATTCCGACAAATCAGTATTTCAGCTTCTCAACTCCGCGCCGAGGGCGGAGACGGCCTTGACGATGCGCTTCATTGCCGCTTCCGCTTCTTCATCGGTGAGCGTCCGTTCGTCGGAGCGCAGCGTCAGGCTGAACGCGACGCTCTTTTTATCCGAAGCGATCTGCTCGCCGACGTAAACGTCGAACAGCTCGATTTTTTCAAGATATCTTCCCGCGGCGCCTTTGATCGCTTTTTCCAGCAGCAGCACGGGCATCAGGCGCGGGGCGACGACCGCGACGTCTCTCGTCGCGGCGGGGAAGCGCGGCATGGGCTTGTAGACGATCGTCTCGTTCTTGACCTCGCACAGATAATCGAAATCCACGACCGCCGCGCAGGGCTTTGCCTTGATGCCGTAATTTGCCGCGACGTCCGGGTGGATCTCGCCGAGAACGGCGAGGCGCTTTCCGTCGACAAGGATCTGCGCGGTCCTGCCGGGGTGGAAGGTCGGGTCGTCCGTGACTGCCTCAATGTCGTATTCCTTTACGCCGGAGAGCGCGAGC
>JAFRTA010000141.1 GCA_017427315.1 Clostridia bacterium | reverse complement strand
CCGATTGCGTTTTGCGTTTTGCGTTTTGCGCTGTGCGCCCGACCGGGCCGCGCGGCAACCGCGTGTTGCGTGAGAGATAAAAGACAGGTTCCGCTATGAGCAGGGGGATATGGCGTTCTCAAAGAGCGCGTGCGGGAACGTCATCGCCTTACATTCCCCATTCTTCGATCACCTCGTCCGCGCTTCTGCCTGTGAAGAAGCCGACCATCTCCGCGAATACGTAGATCACGCCGAGGAAATAGCTGATCCATACCATCGGGAAAGCCATCATTTCCGTCACCCCTTTTCGTTTGGTTTTTTCTTCATTATATCCCGTCCCTGCGCGGAAGTCGACCAACCCGGCTTGACAATACGGGAAAACAAGCGTCAACTCTGCTTTACATCCGGTTTTTCCCCGAAAAAGCGGCAGATCCTGAAAAAATCACGGATCTGCCGCCGATCGGAGGAAGGTTCTTATCTGTCGCCGTTTCGTGCTTTGATCAATTTTGACTGTCGGGCAGCTTGTCGGCTGCGGCTGTAACGCCGTCGATCTGTTCCGCCGCCCGATTGTCAGCCGGTAATTCCTTTCGCCCGGAACGGATCTCCGTCAGCAGCTCCGTCAGCTCCGGCAGGGGGTTGATCCGCGCGGCGGCGATCAGCGTCTCAAGATCTTCGGCTGTCATATCCGGGGTGTCAAAGGAAAGCAAAACGTCCAGATTGTTATTGACCGCGCAGTATCGGATGGTTTCGGGGATCGTCTCATACTTCAGCAAACAGGAAATTCCCTCTTTGCGGCGCATATCGTCCAGCGCGAAACCGACGGAAACGATCGTCTTCATCCCCGCCGCCGATATCGCGTACCCGGTCCGCGATATCGGCGGCGAAAATTTCATCCGTCTTTTCGTCGAGCTCGGTCCCGGACGCTTCATAGGGGAGTTCCGTTTCCTTTTCCGTCAGAGGCAGCTCCGTTGCTTTCTTTTCGCAGATCTCGCGGAGTCTTGTGTTGGTTATGTTTTTCAATACGCCGCAAAGCCACGCCTGCGGATGTTCGGGCATTCCGGATTTCTCGAGCTTTTCGCATAATGCGGTGAAAACCTCCGAAATAACGTCGTCGACCTCGTCCGGCAGCCCCGACAGCCTGACCTCGCATAAGACGCGCAGGCGCGGTCCGAATTGCGCCCAAAGCGCTTCGCAGAGCGTTTTGTTCGTTCCGTCCAAGCGCAAAACCTCTTTTCCCTGAAAGATCTTCATTGATATAGTCTCAAAATGAGGGACAAAGGTAACGGTCAAAAAAAAAGAAAAAAGAAAAAAACGACAAAACCGGGAGAAGATTTCCGATTTTGCCGTTTTTTTGTTATCGATCTCCGGTCGATCCCGAACGCATGAGGCGCGGGGCGTCGGGCGCACCGTCAACGCAACACGCAGCACGCAAAACGCAACGCGCGACGCGCATCACCCGAGCGGCACGGTATAAACGTCCGCCATCCACTCGCCCGTAATGAAGTTGCGGGTGCGGATGAGCACGCGGTCGGCGTACGCCTCGAGCGTGACGCCCTGACCGAATTCCTCGTTATACAGTCCCGAGGGCAGGTTCAGGCAATACAGGTTCGGGTAGGGGATCTCGAAGGAATACTGCGTGAAGCCGCAGTGCAGGTGTCCGCTGATGAACACGACGGGCAGGCCTGCGTCGGTATGGCTGCGGATGACCGCCAGCACGTCGTCGGAGCGCTCGCCGATCGATCCGTCGTAATACCAGTAATTGTCCACGTTGTTGGTGTGGTCTATCGTCTGGTGGCAGATGATGAACGCGGGCTTGCCGCTCTCGTCGGCGGCGGAGAGCTGCGCGTCGAGCCATTCGATCTGCTCGTCGGAGATATAGGCGCGGTCTTTCTCCTCGGCTTCGGAACCGAGCACGATAAAGCGGTAGCCGTTCACGTCCTGCGCCCAGTAGGGCTTGTCGGTCTCAACGCCCATGAGCGAAAGGAACGTGTAGTAGCATTCCATATTCTCCTCGTAATCCTCTACGTCCATGTCGCCGCGGACGTCGTGGTTGCCGGTCGCCGCGATCAGATGCTCCGCCTTGTTGTAGCGCTTCAGGATCGCGGCAAGGCAGCGGTATTCGTCTCTTGTGCCGTTGTTGGTGATGTCGCCGGCGAATACGAGCGCGTTCAGCTTCGTCTCGCTCTTGGAAATGCCGGAGAACAGCTTCGTCAGAGTGGCGTTTTCGTCGCGGTTGATCGCGCTTCTGGTGTGCAGGTCCGCGAGGACGGCGGCGTTCATCTGAACGGCGTCGGGATCCTGCGCGCTGTAGGCGGAGCCCGCTTTGTCGAAGCCGTTGAAGGTGCATATGAACGCAAGGGCGATCATGGTGAAGAGTACGGTGAATCGCATAAAGAATGTTTTCATGACTTTTCTCCTTATTCCTTGATTATGGCGACCGGCTGCGTGCCGGAAATGCAGCAGAGTAAGATAAAGCTTGCATTGTGTTTCCATTATACTCCGTCGGTGTCGGAAAATCAAGAAAAAAACGGCGGATCCGGGGTTTTTCGCGGATCTGCCGTTCTTTTGCTTTTTTTACGGATCGTTATTCGTCGGGAGCCGGATACGAAAATCAGTCGAGCGAATGCTTCTGCGCGGCTTCGACCTTCTTGTCGTAGCCCGCGAACGCGTCCTCGACCATCGCACTGTCGGGCTTGCGGGTGAACAGGCTGACGAGCGGTACGATCACGAGACCGCCGAGCATCGCGACCACGCCGGAATTGATCGACGAGGAGAAGATGTAGCCGAACACGGTCGATCTGTCGGCGGTGAACACGCCGAACATCTGCAGCAATTGAACGATCGTGACGCCGACGCCCCACGCGAAGGACGCCCAGACGGACGCCTTTGTCGTTTTCTTCCAGTACAGGCCGTAGAGGAACGGCGCGAGGAAAGAACCGGCGAGCGCGCCCCACGAAACGCCCATCATCTGCGCGATGAAGGTGAAGGTGGGGTTCGCGTCCTTGACGATGGCGATCACCGCGGAGACGATGACGAAGAACAGCACGAACAGGCGCATGACGAGCAGCTTTTTCTTTTCGCCGAGCCTGCCCTTGCGGTCGATCAGGTCGAGCGTCAGGGTGGAGCTGGAGGTCAGCACCAGCGAAGAGAGCGTGGACATGGACGCGGCGAGCACCAGAACGATCACGATACCGATGATGAACTTGCCGAATCCGGTGCCGTCCAGCGCGGAGAGCATCGCGGGCACGATCTTGTCGTAGATGATCTTG
>JAFRTA010000140.1 GCA_017427315.1 Clostridia bacterium | reverse complement strand
CAGTGCTTCTGTTTATGTCGGATATAGATCTTTGGTCTTTAGTCTTTGATCTTTGATCTTTAGTCTTTGATCTTTGGTCTTTGATCTTTGGTCTTTCGTCTTTGGTCTTTCGTCTTTGGTCTTTCGTCTTTGGTCTTTCGTCTTTGATCTTTGATCTTTGGTCTTTGGTCTTTAGTCTTTAGTCTTTCGTCTTTCAGTTAATCTCTTCGGTTCTGTGGCAGGCGACGAAATGCCCCTTCGAGACCTCTTTGAACGCGGGCATCGACTGCGCGCACGCGTCCGTCGCGTATTGGCAGCGGGTGCGGAACGGGCAGCCGGAGGGCGCGTTGAGCGGGCTCGGGATATCGCCCTTGAGCGCGATGCGCTGATTCGCCCGCGCGATCTTCGGGTCGGGCACGGGCACCGCGGAAATCAGGGATTTGGAATACGGGTGCAGCGGGTGGTCGTAAATTTCCCGCGCGTCGGCGAGCTCGACCATCTTGCCGAGATACATCACCGCGATGCGGTCGCTGATATGCCGCACGACCAGCAGATCGTGGGCGATGAACAGATAGGTCAGGCCGAGCTTATCCTGCAGCTCGTCGAACATATTGATGACCTGCGCCTGGATCGAAACGTCCAGAGCGGAGACCGGCTCGTCGCAGACGATGAACTCGGGGTTGACGGCGAGGGAGCGGGCGATGCCGATGCGCTGCCGCTGGCCGCCGGAAAACTCGTGGGCGTAGCGGGAGGCGTGCTCGCTGTTCAGGCCGACGTAGTCCATCAGCTGCAGGACGCGCTCGCGGCGCTCCTCCTTGCTCTTGCAGAGGTCGTGCACGTCCAGAGGCTCGGCGATGATGTCCGCCACCGTCATGCGGGGGTTCAGCGAGGAATACGGGTCCTGGAACACCATGGTCGCTTTCGTGCGGAATTCCTTCAGGTCCCGCGCCGTTTTGACGGGCTTCCCGTCGTAGATGATCTCGCCGGCGGTGGGCTTGTAAAGCTGGAGGACGGTCCTGCCGACCGTGGTCTTGCCGCAGCCGGATTCGCCGACCAGGCCGAGCGTTTCGCCCTTTTCGATGGTAAACGAAACGTCGTCGACCGCCTTGAGGGGCCTGGACTGGAACATCCCGGTGCTGATGTTGAAATATTTTTTCAGGTGCCGGATGTCCACAAGCGGCGTTTTTTCCTGTTCTGCCATGCTCAGCCCTCCTCGACGTATTCCTTATCCGGGTCGAACGGCTCTTTACAGCCGTCCCGGACGTTCATCCAGCACGCCGCCGCGTGTTCGGCGTTGATGCGCAGGTTCGGGCATTTCTCGCGGATGCAGATCTTCATCGCGCCGTCGCAGCGGGGCGCGAAGGGACAGCCCTTCGGCATATTCAGCAGGTCGATCGGGGTGCCCGTGATCGGCTGCAGCTTTTCGCCGTCGTTGTCGAGGCTCGGGATCGAGCGCATCAGGCCTTTGGTGTATTCGTGCCGCGGGTTGTAGAAGATCTCGTCCGCGGTGCCCTGCTCGCAGATGCCGCCGGCGTACATGACGATGATCTCGTCGCAGAGCTGCGCGACGACGCCCAGGTCGTGGGTGATCATGATGATCGCCATGCCCAGCTCCTTCTGCAGCGACTGCATCAGCTCGAGGATCTGCGCCTGGATCGTCACGTCCAGCGCGGTGGTCGGTTCGTCGGCGATCAGGATATCCGGCTCGCAGGCCAGCGCCATCGCGATCATCACGCGCTGCCGCATGCCGCCGGAAAACTCGTGCGGATACTGCTTCATCCTGCGCTCCGGCTCGTTGACGTTGACCAGACGCAGCATTTCGACCGCGCGGTCCCACGCCTGTTTCTGGTCGCGGTCGGTGTGCAGGCGGATCGCCTCGATGAGCTGGTGCCCGACGGTATAGGTCGGGTTCAGGCTGGTCATGGGGTCCTGGAAGATAATGGAGATCTTATTGCCGCGCACGGTGCGCATCACTTTTTCGCCCGCGCCGACGAGCTCCTGCCCGTCGAGCTTGATGGAGCCGCCGACGATCTTGCCCGTCTCGGCGAGGATCTGCATGATGCTGTACGCCGTTACGGATTTGCCGGAGCCGGATTCGCCCACGATGCCCAGCACCTTGCCGCGCTCGAGGGTGAAGGATACGCCGTTGACCGCGCGGACCTCGCCCGCGTCGGTGAAAAACGAGGTGTGCAGATCTCGGACTTCAAGTAAACTCATTCTTGCGCACCTCCGTTAAGCGTTGAGCTTGGGATCGAACGCGTCGCGCAGACCGTCGCCGAACAGGTTCAGCGACAGGACGATCAGCGAGATGACGATCGCCGGGATGATCAGACGGTAGGCGTAGGAATAGATGCCGTTCAGCGCGTCGGACGCGAGAGAGCCCAGCGAGGGCATGGGCGCGTTGACGCCGAGGCCGAGGAACGAGAGATAACTCTCGGTGAAGATCGCGTTCGGGATCTGCAGCGCCGTGGAGATGATGACCACGCTGATGCAGTTGGGGATCAGGTGCTTGCGGATGATCCAGCCGGCCTTCGCGCCGGTCGCCTGCGCCGCCAGAACGTATTCCTGCTCGCGCAGCGAGAGGATCTGACCGCGGATCAGACGCGCCATCGACACCCAGTAAAGCAGGGCGAACACGATGAACAGGCTGATGATGTTCGAGCCGATCTTTTCAAGGCTCGTGCCCGCGAGCGCGGCTTTCATCGTCGTGCCCAGCACGGACGCGAGGAGAATGACCATCAGCATATCCGGAAGGGAATAAATGATATCGACGATACGCATGATGATCAGGTCCACCCTGCCGCCGATATAGCCGGCGACCGAACCGATCGTGATGCCGATGATTAAGACGATGATGCTGGCGAAGAAGCCCACGGCGAGGGAAATCCGCGTTCCGTAGACCACGCGGATAAAGTAGTCGCGCCCCGAGGAGTCGGTGCCGAAGACGTGGGGGAAGACCTTTTCTCCCGCTTCGATGGCCGCCTGCTCGGTCTTGCCGTATTCAAAGGGCTTGAGGTTGTTGTAGGAAGCGTCCACGGGCTTGCCGGGGCGCACGCCGAGCATCTGCTCGTAGGTGTAGGGCCAGAACATCGGGATAAAGATCGCGGAGAGGGTGATCGCAACGATCACGATCAGGCTGATGAAGGCGATTTTGTTCCTGATAAGGCGCTTGACGCCGTCCCGGAAAAAGGTGGTGGAGGGGCGCATCTGCACCATATATTCCTTTTCTTTCGCGTCGGCGGGGAGCAGATCCTGCGCGGTGACTTCTTCGGGCGGAAGGAGCTTTTCCACGTCGACGTGCATGGTAAGGATCCTTTTTTTCTTTATGTATTTCATATGCGTCAGCCTCCCCTCAGTCCAGCTTGATGCGCGGATCGACGACCTTGTACAGGATGTCGCTGACAAGGTTCATGATCACGATCAGCGCTGCGAGGACGATCGTCGTGCCCATGATCATCGGGTAATCGCGGTTGATGATGCTCGAGACGAACTGCCTGCCGATGCCGGGCACCGCAAAGATCTGTTCGACGACGATGGAGCCGGTGACGATATAGGCGATCATCGGCCCGAAATAGGTGATGACCGGGATCAGCGAGTTTTTCATCGCGTGGCCGAAAATGATGCGGCGCTTCGCGACGCCCTTCGCCCGCGCGGTGCGGATATAATCCTGCCCGAGCACGTCGAGCATCGAGGAACGGGTCAGACGGGTGATATACGCCATCGGATAGAGCGAAAGCGTGACGATCGGCAGCACCAGGCCCGGCGGCGTGGAGCCGTTGCCCGGGAACCACGCCAGCTTCACCACGAACGCGATCAGCAGAAGCACGCCCATGATGAACGAGGGCATCGAGACGAACGCAGTGGTGATGACCATGATAAGCTTATCGAAGAATCTATTCCGGCGCAGCGCCGCGACCGCGCCGAGGACCACGCCGGTGACCAGCGCGATGCCCGCGGCGACCAGGCCGAGCTTGATGCTCGTGGACATGCCGTCGACGATGATATCCGAGACCATGCGCCCGCGCTGCTTGAGCGACGGACCGAAATCGAATTTCGTAACGATGTCTTTCAGATAGGTAAAATACTGCGTCATCAGCGGTTTATCCATGCCGTATTTCGCCTCGAGGGCGCGCAGCGCGGATTCCGAGATCGCCTTCTCGCTCAGGAACGGGCCGCCCGGCACGGCGTGCATCACGAAAAACGTGACCGTGATGACGACCCAGACCGTCAGCAGCGCCAGCGCGAGCCGCTTCATGATATAAAGTAGATTCTTTGTGCCCATTTTTTTATCATTCCACCTGTTCGTCTTTCGGGCGAAGCGCGCCCGGCTGCCGGAAAAGGCGTGTTTTCCGTACAGTTTAAAACTTATCGATTTATTATAAATGATTTATCGTCGGAATGCAAGCTTTTTTAAAAAATTGATACGCACAGACGCCGATTTCCGCAATTTTAAGAAGAAAATCTCCCGGGATTTCGGAAAAAATCCCCCTTTCGGAAGATTCCTGCGGGCGAATCTGAAAAAATCTATTGAAAATTTTTTCAGTTATGTTATAATATCTTAAAAATCTTTACAATTTGGAGAATTGCGCAATGCGGTTTGCGGATATGCCCTATGCCCGTCCCGACACGGCGGAGGTCAAACAGAAGCTCGCCGACCTGACGGAAAAATTCAGGCTTGCGGAGGATTATCCGCAGGCGCGCGCGCTGTTTCTCGAGGTCGACGCGCTGAACCGGCATATGGAATCCCTGGGCTCGCTTGCCCATATCCGCCACACCGTCGACACCCGCGACGCGTTCTACGACGCGGAGGAAAAATTCTGGAACGCCGCGGTGCCGGAGCTGGAGGAATACCTGCAGCGCTGGACGACGGCGCTGCTCGGAAGCCCGTTCCGCGCCGAATTTGAGGCGGAATACGGCAGCGTGATTTTCCTGAACGCGGAGCTGCGGCTGAAGACCTTCCGTCCGGAGATCATTCCGCTGCTGCAGCGGGAAAACGACCTCGTGCAGGAATACGAAAAGCTGCTCGCGAGCGCGCAGATCCCGTTTGAGGGCGGCGTCTATACCCTCGCGCAGCTCGCGGCTTACAAGAACTGCGCCGACGACGCCCGCCGTCTCGCCGCGTGGAAAGCGGAAGGCGCGTGGTATAAAGAAAAGCAGGGGGAGCTGGACCGGCTCTACGACGAGCTGGTGCGTCTGCGCGACGAAGCCGCGAAAAAGCTCGGTTTTGAAAATTATATCGGCCTGGGCTACTGCCGCATGGGCAGAAACTGCTATAAAAAAGACGACGTCGAACAATTCCGCGCAGCGGTGCGGAAATACGTCGTGCCCGTGTCGGAGGGGATCTACCGCGCGCAGGCGGAGCGGCTGGGGAAGGGATACCCCATGAGCTTTGCCGACAACGCGCTCACGTTCCGTTCCGGCAACGCCGCGCCGCAGGGCTCGGCGGACGACGTGCTTGCCGCGGCAAAGCGGTTTTACGACGCGTTATCCCCGGAAACGGGCGAATTTTTCACGATGATGCTCGACCGCGGCCTGCTCGACGTGCTCTCGACCGAGGGCAAGCGCGCCGGCGGCTACTGCACCGGGATCTACGATTACGGGGTCCCGTTCATCTTCGCGAATTTCAACGGCACGCGCGACGACGTCGAGACCGTCACCCACGAGGCGGGGCACGCCTTCGCCGGGTACGTCAATATGGGCCGCGTTCCGGTGGAGACCGTCTGGCCGTCGCTGGAGGGCTGCGAGGTCCACTCGATGTCGATGGAGTTTTTCGCCTGGCCCTGGGCGGAGGAATTCTTCGGCCCCGATACCCGCAAATTCCTTTACAGCCACCTTTCCGGCGCGCTGACGTTCATCCCCTACGGCACGATGGTGGACCATTTCCAGCACATCGTCTATGAAAAGCCGCAGATGACGCCGCGCGAGCGGCACGGCGTGTGGAAGGAGCTGCTCGGCGTTTACATGCCGTGGATGCGCCTCGACGGCGATATACCGTTTTATTCCGAGGGCGAGGGCTGGCAGCGGCAGCACCACATTTATTCTCTTCCTTTCTATTATATCGATTACTGCCTCGCGCAGACCGTCGCGCTGGAGTTCTGGGCGAAAATACAGGACGGCGTCGCGGACGCGTGGAAGTATTATCTGGCCTATACCCGACAGGGCGGCAGCAAAGTATTCACGGAGCTGCTTTCCTCTGCGGGGCTTGAGAGCCCGTTTGACGAATCGTGTCTCGGCGGCATCTGTGAAAAGGCCGGCCGGTGGCTGCGCGATTTCGACCTTTCCGGTATCGAGTGATGCGCGAATATAAGGGAAAAAGCTACCTGAAAGAATTCACGAGCGACGGCGCGGGTAATTATATCTATACCGGCGCGCATTACACGCTTGACGGCGACGCGAAAAAAACGAACCTGCGCCTTTCGCTGCTGTTCGCCGCCGCGCTGCTTGCGGTGCTCGGCTCCGGCTGCGTCAACGCGGCGGGGCTGAACAACACCTTTTACGTGATCATTCCCTACGTGGGCGAGGTCGCCTCGCTGTTCGCCCTCGGGTGGAACACCGTGCGGCTCGTGAAATCGGGCGGGCGGGTTCGCGCCTACGTGTACCTTGCGGTGAAGAGCCGCATCCCCGTTTCCGCGCTGTTTGCCGTGGTCTTCGCCCTTGCGGGGCTCGTGTGTTCCGTGATCTTCATGATCCTCAACGGGACCGAGGGCAAGCCGCTGCTCTGCGCGGTCTATCTCGCGGCGAAGCTCGCCGCCGCAGCGATCGGATTTGTTACGTTCCGGTATTTCAAATCCCTTAAGTGGGAGAAGATGAGCAGAAAGACCGAAGACTAAAGACTAAAGACCAAAGACCAAAGATCTATATCCGACATAAACAGAAGCACTGACTTCACCTTCAGGTCTCAAGTCTCCAGTCTTCAGTCTTAAGTCTTCAGTCTCCAGTCTCAAGTCTTCAGTCTTGACAACAAACCGTCATTTCTTTTGGCGAAAGCCGAAAAATATATAAAAAAAGGAGCAAAAAGAAATGAAGAAAATCCTTGCGATCGTTCTTGCGCTTGCTCTGTTCGCGACCATTTTCGCGGGCTGCAATCCCAAGAAACCCTCCACTGACGATCCCGGCGTGACCGCGGCTCCCGGCAGTGAAACCGCAGACGGCAGCACTCCGCTCGTCGTCGGTTACTCGAACTTCTCGAGTAAGTTCTCTCCGTTCTTCTCGGAGACCGCTTACGACCAGGACGTTTGGGCGATGACCGCTGTTTCTCTTCTCGGCACCGACCGTCTCGGCGCGGTCGTTGAGAAGGGCGTCAGCGTTGAGAAGATCCCCTACAACGGCACGGATTACGAGTATCCCGGCATGTCGGATCTGACCATCACCGCCAACGACGACGGCACGGTCGATTACGATTTCGTGCTTCGCGAAGGCGTGAAGTTCTCCGACGGCGAGCCCCTCACCGTTGACGACGTCATCTTCTCGATGTATGTTCTGTCCGATCCTACTTACGACGGCAACTCCACCTTCTTCGCCGTACCGATCAAGGGTATGGAAGAGTACAGAAGCGGTATGGACACCCTGCTGAACCTCATCTTCGAGGCCGGCAAGGACAACACCGATTTCTCCCTCTGGACCGAGGAAGAGCAGACTGCGTTCTGGACCAAGTATGACGAAGCTACCCTGAAGCTTGCGCAGGAGATCGTTGACTACTGCGTTGCGAACGGCTTAGCTGACGAGGGCAACGTTTCCGCGGCTGCGGGCGCATGGGGCTTCGAGGTCGCCGAGGGCGGCACCGTTGAAGATTTCGCCGCCGCGCTGACCGAAGCTTACGGCTCCGACGTTGCGGGCATGATCAACACCGAGAACGCGGGTTCCTCCGTTGAGGATCTGTTCCCCGGCCTGGGCGATTACTCCGGCAAGGGTATCAAGACCGGCGAATCCGCCGCGAACATCGAAGGTATCAAGAAGACCGGCGACAATTCTCTCCGTGTTTCCCTGACCAAGGTCGACGCCACCGCGATCTATCAGCTCGGCGTCACCATCGCTCCGCTGCACTATTACGGCGACAAGGCGAAGTATGACTACGACAACAACATGTTCGGCTTCGACAAGGGCGACCTTTCCACCGTCCGCGCGAAGACCACCCAGCCCATGGGCGCCGGCCCCTACAAGTTCGTGAAGTTTGAGAACGGCGTCGTCTCCTTCGAGGCGAACGACCTCTACTTCCAGGGCGCTCCCAAGACCAAGAATATCCAGTTCCTTGAGACCAACGACACCGATAAGCTGAACGGCGTCATCACCGGCACCGTCGACCTCACCGACCCGTCCTATTCCATGGATACCGTCAAGGCGATCAAGGAAGCGAACGGCAACGACGACGTGAACGGCGACAAGATCACCACCAACACCGTCGATAACCTCGGCTACGGCTATCTCGGCATCAGCGCGAAGGCTGTGAAGGTCGGCGACGATATCGCTTCCGACGCTTCCAAGAACCTTCGTAAAGCGTTCGCGACCGTCTTCTCGGTCTACCGCGACGTAACGGTCGACTCCTACTACGGCGAGGCCGCCGAAGTCATCAACTACCCGATCTCCAACACCAGCTGGGCTGCTCCGCAGAAGACCGACGCCGACTACGCGATCGCCTTCTCGAAGGACGTTGACGGCAACGAGATCTACACCTCCGATATGGACGCCGACGCGAAGACCGCCGCCGCTCTGAAGGCTGCGCTCGGTTACTTCGAGGCTGCCGGCTACACCGTCGCTGACGGCAAAGTCACCGCTGCTCCCGAAGGCGCGAAGCTTGAGTACGAAGTATGGATCCCCGCCGACGGTTCCGGCGACCATCCGTCCTTCATGATGCTCAACCTTGCTTCCGACGCTCTGAAGACCATCGGCATCACCCTGAACGTTAAGGACCTTGCCAACTCCGCAGATCTGTGGACCGGCATCGAAGCGGACTCCGTCCCGATGTGGTGCGCCGCGTGGGGCGCCACGCCGGATCCCGATATGTATCAGGTTTATTATTCCGGCGTTGAGTCCGGTCAGGAACCCGGCGGCTCGAACTATATGTACGATATCGCCGATCCCGAGCTGGATCAGCTGATCATGGACGCCCGTTCCTCGCTGGATCAGGCGTTCCGTAAGCAGACCTACAAAGCCTGCCTTGACATCATCGTCGACTGGGCTGTTGAGGTCCCCGTCTATCAGCGTCAGAACGCGATCATCTTCTCCACCGAGAGAGTGAACATCTCCACGGTGCTTCCCGACATCACCACCTACTACGGCTGGCTGAACGGCGTACACACCATTGAGCTGAACGCGAAATAAGACATTTTTATCAATCATACAGCGGGCGGTTCGCCGCTCGCTGTATGATCCCCTGAAATGGATAATGAATAGTGAATAGGGAACAATTGCCGGGCAATTATTCGTTATTCACTATTCACTATTCATTCTTTACTTTTTTCTGAGGTGATGCAAGTGCGAAAGTATATCGTCAAACGGCTGCTGCTGTCGGTCGTGATCCTGTTTTTCGTGGCGTTTATCATTTACGCCCTGATGCGCTGCCTGCCCACGTCCTATATCGAGTCGATGGCGCGTCAGAAATCGATGCAGCCGAACTCCAAGAGCTATGAGGAGTGGATGGCGCAGCTGACCGCCGCATACAATATGGATAAGGGCATCGTGCTCGGCTTCTTCGGATGGCTCGGCAACATGCTGCAGGGCAATTTCGGCGACAGCTGGAAATGGACGGTCCCCGTGATCGAGAAATTCAACGACACGGTCTGGCTCTCTTTCGTCATGGGCGCGATCTCGTTCTTCTTCGAGCTGATCATCGCGATCCCGCTGGGCATTATCGCCGCGACGAAGCAGTATCGGTGGCCGGATTACGTGATCTCGGTCATCGCGCTGGCGGGTATTTCATTGCCGACGTTCTTCTTTGCCTCGCTGCTCAAGCTGGTGTTCTCGGTCAAGCTCGGCTGGTTCGACCTGTACGGTCTGGTCGGGCGGAATTACGACCAGCTCAGCTCGGTCGGTCAATTCTTCGATAAGGCGCACCATCTGTTCCTGCCTATCGTAACGCTGGTCGTGGTAAGCATGGGCTCGCTGATGCGCTATACGAGAACCAATATGCTCGAGGTACTCAACGCCGATTACATCCGCACCGCGCGCGCCAAGGGTCTTTCCGAGCGCAAGGTCATTTATCATCATGCCTTCCGCAACACGCTGATCCCGATCGTAACGATCGTCGGCGGCTCGCTGCCCGGGCTGTTTGCAGGCGCGCTGATCACCGAGACGCTGTTTTCGATCCCCGGCATCGGCTTCACTTCGTATCAGTCGATGGTGTCGGGCGATATCCCGTTTTCCATGTTCTATCTGGTTTTCTTCGCGGTGCTGACGCTGCTCGGGAATCTGCTGGCGGATATCCTTT
This sequence comes from Clostridia bacterium, assembly GCA_017427315.1. Taxonomy (GTDB): domain Bacteria; phylum Bacillota; class Clostridia; order Oscillospirales; family Acutalibacteraceae; genus RGIG2774. The sequence goes on along the minus strand of JAFRTA010000140.1, from coordinate 4,988 downwards.
ACGGCGTCGTCGACCCGAGAGTCCGCGTATCGTGACGGGGAGGCGATCGACATGAGTGAAAAAGAAAACAAGACGCTTCCCGCGCAGGAAAACGCGGACCGCAACGAGCAGTATTCTCTGAACGACGACCGCCGCGTCAAGGTGCTCTCGCCCGGCGCGCTTGTCGCGAAGCGGTTCTTCCGCAACCGGCTTGCGGTCACCGGCATGATCGTTCTGATCGCGATGTTCGTTTTTTCGTTTATCGGCGGGCTTGTCTCGCCCTATAAGCAGGACCAGAAGTTTTACCGCACCGAGATCCAGGTAAAGGATTACGCCGGCGTGCTTCATAATGAGGAATTTCGTTATTCTGCCGCAGAAAGCGGTAAATTTACCTCCGCGGTGCAGGCGCAGACGCTGCTTGCGATACAGCGTATCAGCAAAAGCTTTGCGGAGATCGTCCGCAGCGACGGGCTGCAATTCCTTCCGGCGAAGGACGGCGTCCTGAATGCGGACGCGCAGGGTCAGGCGCTGATGAGCATCAGAAACGAGCGCACGGAGTTCACGTATCTCGACGAGGTGCTTTCCGTAGAAAAAATAAGCGACAGGCTCTACCTCGTTAATAATGATGATGAGACACTGGGACTTTTCGCGGAAGATTTCGTGATCGCCGCTTCGGAGGCGACTCCCGTTTCGTTTGAGTACGCCCGTCTTGCGCTGACGGCGAAAGAGCGCGGCGAAACGTCGTTTTCGATTGACGGAAAAACGTATACGATCGATGCGGACGGCTCGATCAAAGACGAGTCCGGCGCCGCCGCCGCGGCTTTCAGCGCGTATTCGATCAGCGCGGCGGGAAGCGACGTCGTTCTCACGCCGGAAATAAAGGACAGGCTGATCCGGGCAGTCGAGGCGAACGAAACGGAATTCGAATACGAGAACGCGAATTACGTGTTTTCTCACAGCGCGTCCACGAATGTGTGGACCGTAGCGCGTGAAAATCCGGGCGCGGCGGATAATTTCACTTACCGCGACACGGAATACAGTCTGAAAAGGATCAGCCGCGACTTTTTCTGCATCTATACGGACGGTGAGCTCATCGGTATTGCCGGGAAAAAGATCGTCAGCGGTTCTTCGTCCAACGCTTCGCTTCCGTTCGATTTTACCTATAACGCGCTTATGGCGGACGTCGGCGGTGAAAGATCGTTCTCAAGCGAAGGCAAGAGCTATACCATTGACGACGACGGCGTCGTATATGAAGAAAACGGGGAAGAGGTCGCCTATATCAGCGAGTATATCGTCAGAGCGGTCATGGGCGACGTGTTCCTCAGCCGTGAGTTCAAAAATCAGATCATTGACGCGGTTGAATCAGGTTCGGATGAATTCGTATATACCGGTCCCGACGGCGTTGCCGCGGAATATGCGCTGGAATACAACGCCGCCACCAAGGCGTGGGACGTCAAGCAGGAGACCGACACCACCGTGTTCGACACCTACGCGGAGCCGACGAAGGCGCACCCGCTGGGCACCGACCGCAACGGCATGGACATGCTTACCCGTCTGATGTACGGCGGCAGGGTTTCGCTGATCATCGGCTTCATCGTTGTGTTCATCGAGACGATCCTCGGCGTCATCATGGGCGGCATTTCCGGCTACTTCGGCGGCTGGGTCGATAACCTGATCATGCGTATCGTCGATATCCTCTACTGTATTCCTTCGATGCCGATCATTATCATCATCGGCGCAGCGATGGACGCTGCGAATCTTGATCCCTCGATCCGTATGCTGTACCTGATGCTGATCCTCGGTATCCTCGGCTGGCCCGGCGTCGCGCGGCTTGTTCGCGGCCAGATCCTCTCGCTGCGCGAGCAGGAATTCATGACCGCGACGGAGGCGTGCGGCATCAGCGTACCCCGCAGGATCTTCAAGCACCTGATCCCGAACGTCATCCCGCAGCTGATCGTTACCATGACGATGGGTCTGGGCAGCACGATCATCCTCGAGGCGACGCTCTCGTTCCTCGGCTTGGGCGTGCGCTTCCCCTTCGCCTCCTGGGGCAATATCATCAACGACGTCAACAACGTATTCGTCCTCACGCATTACTGGAATATCTGGATCCCGGCGGGCGTGCTGCTTCTGCTGACCGTGCTTGCGTTCAATATCGTCGGCGACGGTCTCAGAGACGCGTTTGACCCGAAGATGAAGCGATAAGGAGGGCGACGGATATGGCAAAGAAAAAAGCGGACGGCTATCTTTCCGCAAAGGAATCCCGGCGCATCTCGCGGGAGAACCGGAAGATCACAAACAAACTCGATAAAAAATACAAGCGTAAAAACGTGCCGGAGGAGCAGTATCTTACCGCAATGCACCATCCGGAGAACGCGCTTGAGATCGACGATCTGCACACCTATTTCTTTACCGACGTGGGTACGGTCAAGGCGGTGGACGGCGTGACTTTCGACGTGCCCGTCGGCAAGACCGTCGGCGTGGTCGGCGAGTCCGGCTGCGGCAAGAGCGTCACGAGCCTTTCGGTGATGCAGCTGCTGCAGCGCCCGCAGGGCCAGATCGTGGGCGGCGAGATCCGGCTGAATCTCGGAGACAAGGCTTACGATATCACCAAAACGCCCATAGAGACCATGCAGAAGCTGCGCGGCAACTTCCTCTCGATGATCTTCCAGGAGCCCATGACGAGCCTGAACCCGGTGTTCCGCATCGGCGCGCAGGTGGACGAGGTCATCGCCCTGCACGACGGAAAGAACATGAGCAAGGATGAAATCAAAGCCCGCACCATCGAGCTGCTTGAAATGGTGGGCATCGCCAACAGCGAGGGCGTTTACAAAATGTATCCCCATGAGCTGTCCGGCGGCATGCGGCAGCGCGTCATGATCGCCATGGCGCTGGCGTGCAACCCGAAGCTGATCATCGCCGACGAGCCGACCACCGCGCTGGACGTGACGATCCAGGCGCAGATCCTCGACCTGCTGCGGAACCTGAAGGATAAGATCAATTCCTCGATCATGATCATCACCCACGACCTGGGCGTGATCGCGGAAATGGCGGATTACGTCGTCGTCATGTATGCCGGGCGCATCGTCGAAAAGGGCACCGCGGAGGAGATCTTCGCGCATCCCTCGCACCCGTACACGATCGGACTGATGGCGTCGAAGCCCTCGGTCGGCAAAAAGGTCGACAAGCTCTATTCGATCCCCGGCAAGGTGCCGAACCCGATCAATATGCCGGATTACTGCTATTTCAAGGACCGCTGCGAGATGTGCGTCGAGCGCTGCGGCGGCGAATATCCCTGCGAGATCAGCCTCTCGCCCACGCACAAGGTGAGCTGCTACCGTTATTACGATAAGGAGGGCGCGGAAAATGAGTAAAACTGTGATCGAAAACGATTTTACCCCCATTACGCCCGACCCTCAGTACATTCTGCAGGTCAACGCGCTGAAAAAGTATTTCCCCATCAAGGGCGGCATCGTCTCCAAGACCGTCGGCTACGTCAAGGCGGTGGACGGCGTCACGTTCAACCTGAAGCGCGGCACCACGATGGGCCTCGTGGGCGAGTCCGGCTGCGGCAAGACCACCACGGGCAGAACGATCCTGCGCCTGTCGGGCGAGAAGACCGGCGGCCAGGTGCTGTTCAACGGCAAAGAGGTCTACGACCTCAATCCGAAGGAAATGCACGATATGCGCACGAAGATGCAGATCATCTTCCAGGACCCGTTTTCGTCCCTGTCGCCCCGTATGCCGGTCGGCGAGATCATCGGCGAGGCGGTGCGCGAGCATCATATCGTGTCGAAGGAAGAATACAACGACTATATCGATCAGGTCATGGATAACTGCGGCCTGCAGCCCTATCACAAGGACCGCTATCCCCATGAGTTTTCCGGCGGCCAGCGGCAGAGGATCTGCATCGCCCGCGCCCTTGCGCTGAACCCCGAGTTCATCGTCTGCGACGAGCCGGTCTCCGCGCTGGACGTGTCGATCCAGGCGCAGATCATCAACCTGCTGCGCGACCTGCAGGAGAAATACAAGCTGACCTATCTGTTCATCTCGCACGACCTTTCCGTCGTCGAGCATATCTCCGATACCGTCGGCGTGATGTATCTCGGCAACCTCGTGGAATACGGCAAAACGGAGGATATCTTCCGCAATCCGCTGCACCCGTATACGAAGGCGCTGTTCTCGGCGATCCCCGTGCCGGATCCCACGGTCAAGATGAACCGCATCGTGCTCGAGGGCAGCATTCCCTCGCCCGCAAACCCGCCGTCGGGCTGCAAGTTCCACACCCGCTGCGCGGAATGTAAGGAGATCTGCAAGCAAGAGGTCCCCGAGCAGCGCGAGGTCGAGCCCGGGCATTACGTTGTTTGCCATCTGTATGATGAGTAAATTCTGATTTATCGGGCTTTGCCCGACAAATCAGAATTTAAGTCCCGAGTACCGAGACCCGAGTCCCGAGGTGCTGGAATCTACGCAGAATAATGATAAAGAAACTGCTGTTTATTTCAGTTTTCACCAAGTCGCTCAGACTTTAAGTCTGTATCTTGGGTCTCGGGTCTTGAGTCTCGAGTCTGTAAATTCTGATTTGTCGCCCTGCGACAAATCAGAATTTGAAAGGATCGCCATGTCAAAAAAAATCTACGACGACGACGGAAGGACCATCGCCGATATGAGCGGGATCGAGCGCGCTCCGCTGGTGCTGCCCCATTTCAAAAAGAAAAAGGAAGCGCCGCATGAGGTCCCGGAAGAGACCGACGACGCGTCCCCGTCCCCGGAGATACAAATGTCGGGCGACGAGCGCAGGGGGTATATCCTCGGAGCCCTCGGCGCGGCGCTGCTGATCGGCGCGATTTTCGTCGCCGCCGGAGCCCTGGCGATCTGGCTGATGACCGTAGTATGGCATTGAAATAGCGTGATACAACGCAAAACCGCGTCCCGAAACGGGGCGCGGTTTTGTGTGGTAAATTCTGATTTGTCGATATGATGGGCATACGGGATGTAGGGACGGGCCT
>JAFRTA010000139.1 GCA_017427315.1 Clostridia bacterium | reverse complement strand
GCCCACGACGTAAAACTGGCCGGTAGTGCCCTTCTGGACGCCGATCTTATCTGCGCTCGTGAGGCCGTTGAGGATCGCGACGATCGCGTCGGAATCCGCAGCGCCGTCAAAGGTCGTATCGTCCGCCGGAACGACGAGGACCTGCGATGCGGTATAGTAAGGGTCGGTGAAGTTGACGGTCTGCTTTCTGGTCTCGTTGATCGTCAGGCCGGTGATCGCGATATCCGCCTGCCCCGCGTCGACCGTGGGAAGAACGGTATCGAACTCAATGTTCTTGATAACGAGCTCTTTGCCGAGGAAATCCGCAAGCCCCTTCGCAAGCTCCATATCGATACCCGTAAAGTTTTCGCCCTCGGTGGATTCAAAGGGCGGGAAGGCGGCGTTGGTCGCAACGATGAGCTGATCCTTCGCGCTGTCTTCCGCAGCGGACTCGATGACCGCGGGGTTGCCGTCGCCGAAATAGTTGTTGATGATCGCGTCAAGCGTGCCGTCCGCCTTGATTTTTGCGATATACTCGTTCGCTTTCGCAAGGAGCTCCGCATCGGTCTTCGAGACGCCGAAGCCGTACTCTTCGTCGGTCAGGGAAACGTCGATGACCTTCACGACTTCTTTTGTTTCGGGCGTATCGCCGCCCTTCTTCTCGCACGCCGCAAACGCGGAGAGCGCGAAAACAAGGCAAAGAACGATCGCAAGCGATTTTGCAAACTTTTTCATGAAAAAACCTCCAAAAAATGTGTTTCAATAAATGAACAAAAGCAATTATAGCATAAAAATACAGAATGTCAACAAAAAATATGACAAATAATGAATATTCTTTCGAATTTTTTCATGCAACCCGCATATTTTCCCTTTAAAATAATGATTGCAAAATCATATATAATATGATAAAATATTTTTTGATTTACATTAAGAGGTTGAATATATGCATACTGTCAAACGTTCCATCCGGAATATCCTGATCGTACTGATCAGCGTCGCTGCGGTCGTCGCCGCTGTGGAATTCCTGCTCGGCAGAGAAGACAAATCCGCTTCGCTCGGCGGAACGTCCTATGAATATTTTCAGAAGCAGTCGGAGGAAAACGACCTGCTGATGAATATGCTGATGGAAAAATCGCTTTACGAGTATCCGTTTCTGGCCGATTTCTTTACCGATCCGAGCGTCGGTCACGAGGACTGGATCTATATAGAGCGGCTGATCAACGCGCAGGAAGACGACGAAAGCGCGCTCCTGTCGCTTCGCGACGGCAACCCTGCGCTGTTTGAGCGGGTGATGGAAGCCGTTCGGAACGAAAGCGGAAAAGAACGGGATTATCACCTACTTTCTTACATTTATAATGACGCGGATTATAACGACGACACCTTCAATATCGTCGTGATCGGCGATTCCTTCGTCTGGGGACAGTCCAGCATCAACCGCAACGAGATCTTCTGGCGGCTCCTCGAGACGAACATGCGCGCCGAAGGATATAACGTGCGCGTTTACGCGGTGGCGCAGCCCGGCGCCAACTCCTACGACGAATTGGAGTGGCTGACGCAGACCGATCTTGTCGGGGACCTCGACCCGGACCTGGTGATTTTCGGTTATCTATATAACGACCCGGACGTCAACCACCACGAATACATACCGACCGAGGACGAATACGTCGACACCGGCGCAAAAAGCGCGGCGGTATCCGCCGTATCCCGGCTGCTGCCGCACATCGGCGAACGGCTTGCGAATTATATCACAGCCAAATCGATGTACAAGGAGGACGGAACGTATATCAACATCCCGTCCACCCCGCCGATCCTGAAGGGCGGCGTGCTCGAAACGTTCGAAAACGGTTTTATGAAACCGCTGAACGAATTCGCCGCGAACGCCGATTTCGACGTCGCGATCATGACGCTGCCCCAGTTTCAGGGGAAAACGCTGCAGAAGGCGCTTTACAAGCCTCTGCACACCCTTTGCGAAAAGTACGATAACATCCGTCTTTACGACAGTCTGAATGATTTTTACGGCAAATTCGCTTCGTCGAAGCACGCCGCAAACTACACGATCAACTGCGCGGATTTCCATCCCGGCACGGCGACGCATTATTTTTACGCGCAGTATGCCGAGTCTTTCATCAAAAGGGATTTCGCCGACCGGCTCGGGGCTCCCGCCGATGCGGATGCTGCTGTGCGTATTGATGGAAATGCGTTCGATCATAGCGATGCCCTCCTTTGAATCGGAACAGTGCTCATTCATTATACCGTAAAATGACGCG
>JAFRTA010000138.1 GCA_017427315.1 Clostridia bacterium | reverse complement strand
CCTTTTCCCTTTTCCCTTTTCCCTCCCTCCCTCACATCCCTATCCACAAAAGGAGAGCAGAAAATGAAAAGACTACTCATCCTCCCCATCGCGGCGCTGCTGCTGATTCTCGCGTCCTGCGCGGGGAAACCGGGCGACGGCGTGACGGACGCGCCGTCGGACGCGCCGACCGAACCGCCGGTTGAGATCACGACCGAAAACCGGGAGCAGGGCGGCATGAAAAAAAGCGTCGACGAGATCGTCCTGACCGATACGGGGCTGGATATCGCCCTTACCGTGCCGCTGCCCGGCGCGCGCATCTCCGCGGTCGACGACGGAACGGCGTTCGTCTATACCGAAAAAACGCTTGACGGGATCAAAAGCATCATAGACGCGCTGCATCCCGACGGCGAGCTGAAGACCTATCTTTACGACGGCGCGCTTCGGGTGGAATTCCTCGCTGTCAGCGGCGACCTCGTGACCTATACCGTTCTGGATACGGTCGACGCAAAGGGGGATAAGGCGTATCTGTTCTGCGACACCCGCGCGGTTTTCTCCGACGGGGCGGATTATTACGCCACGGTCAAGTTCCCGTATTTTTATCTATTGGATACCGACGCGTTCACGCCCGTGAAATACGCGCGGCTCGGCGACAGCTTCCGCATCGCAGTAACGCCGGAGGATTTCAAGGCGTTTTACGCTTCGTCCGGAATATACGCGCTGAAGGAAGGCGTCGGAACGGCGTTTTCGCTGGAATTTCCCTATTTCGACGCGGACGCGAAGGGCTATCCCATCCGCTTCACCTTTTCCAATGACGCGGAGGGAAAGCGCATCGTGACCGTCGATACCGGCACCGTGGCGCAGGAATTCACGACGGAAAACAAAGACTGATCAGATCACAGAAAGGACATATAGCCATGCTCAAAAACATTCCTCCCATCCTCTCGCCCGAGCTTTTGAAAATACTCAACGAAATGGGGCACGGCGACGAGATCGTGCTCGGCGACGGCAATTTTCCCGCGGCGTCCAACGCGAAGCGCCTCGTGCGCTGCGACGGGCACGGCGTGCCGGAGCTTCTTGACGCGATATTGCGCCTGCTGCCGCTCGACAGCTACGTCGACTCGCCCCTGATGCTCATGCAGGTCGGCGCGGGCGACGAGCAGCCCGACGTGTGGAAGACCTATAAAGAGATCGTTGCGAAAAACGAGCCCGGCTTCGAGGATAAGTTCTCCGAGATCGAGCGGTTCGCGTTCTACGAGCGGGCGCGCTCCGCTTACGCGATCGTCGCCACGGGCGAGACCGCGCTCTACGCGAACATCATTCTGAAAAAAGGCGTCGTCAAATGAATATCGCTTGACAAAATAGCTAAAATAATATATATTAAAATTAGCTAATATGGGAGGCGATATCATGCAGACAGTTACGGCGACCGAGATCCAGAATAACTTCGGCAAGTATTTGTACGCCGCGCAAAACGGCGATGAGATCGTGATACTGAAAAACGGAAAAGAGGTCGCGCGTCTGATCTCCCGCGCGCAGAAAAGGTCGTTCCTTACCGACTCGCTGATCGGAGTGCTGAAAGACGATCACAGTGAGAAAGATGGACGGGAGGAGCGGGTCGGGAAATATGAAGCTGCTGATCGACACTAACATCATCCTTGATGTTTTATGTAAACGGGAGCCGTTTTTCCTGTCGTCCGGAACGGTGCTCCGGCTTTGTGAAAGCGGCATATGTTCCGGCGCGATCTCCGCGCTGTCCGTTGCGAATCTGATGTATATCATGCGCAAAGAGCTGGACCCGAACGGGATCCGGTCTGTTTTGGGTACGCTCTCGCTGATTTTGGAGATCGAAGACCTGAAAAGCGGCGATCTCGTTCGTGCGGCCGATGCGGGTTGGTCAGATTATGAGGACGCCGTGCAGGCGGCTTGCGCGGAGAGGATCCGCGCCGATCTTATCATTACGAGAAATATCCGCGATTATCGTGCGAGCAACGTTCCGGCGGTCACGCCGGACGATCTGCTGGCAATGCAAAAATAAAATAACAGGAGACCGGCATTATGAAACGTGTATTGGCATTCGACTTCGGCGCGTCGAGCGGGCGCGCGATCATCGCCTCCTACGACGGGGACAAGATCACCCTTGAGGAGGTCCACCGCTTTTCCAACGATCCCGTGATGCTGAACGGCACGCTGTATTGGGACGCGCTGCGCCTGTTCTTCGAGATCAAGCAGGGCATCATCAAGGCGAAGCTCGCCGGCGGGTTCGACAGCATCGGCGTCGATACCTGGGGCGTGGACTTCGGCCTGATCGATGAAAAGGGATGCCTTGTGGAGAATCCCGTGCATTACCGCGACGCGCGCACGAAGGGGATCATCGAAGAGGCGGAAAAGCTGATCTCCAAAAAAGAGATGTACGATATCACCGGCATCCAGTTCATGGAGTTCAACACCGCGTTTCAGCTTTTGAGCATCAAACGCAGCCGCCCCGAGCTGTTCGACCGGGCGGCGAAGCTGCTGTTCATGCCGGACCTGTTCAGTTATTTCCTGACGGGGAAGACCGTTGCGGAATATTCCATCGCCACGACCTCGCAGCTCGTGGAGGCTTCGACCGGAAAATGGTCGCAGCGTATGTGCGAGGCGCTGGGCGTGCCCGCGCGGCTGCTTCCGGAGATCGTGATGCCCGGCGCGACCGTCGGGATGCTCTCCGACGCGATCTGTGAAGAGCTCGGCGTGCCCGCCGTGCCCGTGATCGCCGTCTGCGGCCACGATACACAGAGCGCGGTCAGCGCGGTGCCCGCGGCGGAAAAGGATTTCGTTTTCATCAGCAGCGGCACCTGGAGCCTGTTCGGCACCGAGGTGGACGCGCCGATCATCAACGACGAGACCCGCGCTTTCAACGTGACCAACGAGGGCGGCTTTGACGGCGCGATCGCGTTCCTGAAAAATATCTGCGGGCTTTGGCTCATTCAGGAGAGCCGCCGTCAGTGGAGGCGCGAGGGAAAGGAGTATTCCTTCGCCGAGCTCGAAACGCTCGCAAAGCAGGCGGAGCCCTTCCGCTGCTTCATCGATCCGGACGCGACGGACTTCGTGCAGCCCGGCGATATGCCCGGCAGAGTGCGTGAGTTCTGCCGCCGTACGGGGCAGTACGTGCCTGAAACGGTCGGCGGGGTCATCCGCTGTATCTATGAAAGTCTCGCGATGAAATACCGCCATACCTTCGCCGGCATCCAAAACTGCACCGGAAAAAAATATGAGCGTATTTACGTGGTCGGCGGCGGGACGAAGGATAAATTCCTGCTCGGCATGACCGCGGACGCCTGCGGCGTGACGGTCAGCGCGGGTCCCGTCGAGGCGACCGTGATGGGCAACGTCGCCGCGCAGTTCATCGCCGCGGGTGTGCTGAAAGATATTCCGGACGCGCGCGCCGCCGTCTCGAGAAGCTGTGCGCCGGAGCTGTTCGCGCCCGGCGACGCCGCCGCGTGGGACGAAGCCTATCCCCGTTTCACGGAGATTCTTTGATTGTTGAGACTTGAGACGAAAGACGTAAGATGAAAGACTTAAGATCAGACTTCAAGTCAGTACTTCTGTCTTTAAGTATTCATCTTTAATCTTCGGTCTTCAGTCTTTGATCTTTGGTCTTCGGTCTTCAGTCTTCAGTCTTTCGTCTGTCATCTTCTTACAAACTCCCTGCACATACTTTACCGAAAGGTCGTGTTTATATGAAGTTCCCCGGCAAACTCCTCGCGTTCGTTCTTTCGATTTCGCTGGCGTTCTGCGGCTGCGCAACGCTGGTCGCCGTCGCGGCGGAAAACGAAGAGGCGAGATACTATCCGTCCATCGTGATCCCGGGCGTGTTCCAGTCCGAGGTCAAGTATCTTGACGACGACGGCAATGAAATGCTCAACTCCAAGGGCGAGCCCTACAAGGCGCCGTTCTTCCTTGAAGATACCTCCGACATTGTCAAGGACGCGCTGAAAAACGCCCTTGTCCCGATCGCGTCGCTGCTGATCAGTCAGGAAGACAAGGACGATCAGGCCGCGAAGGCGATCGCCGGGGTGCTCGGCAGAGCGCTTGCGGGCAACGTCAAATGCGACGAATACGGACACTTTGAGAAAAACATCGTCGCCACAAGATACACCACGAGCGTCGCAAACCTGAGCGAGTACGACCGAAATTACGCGCTGGACAAGATCCCGCTCTATGATTACGTCGATATCGCGGGCAGCGAGAACCTGTATTTCTTCTCCTTCGCGTCGCTCGGCAATATCATGGAGATCGCGGGCGAGCTGTTCGACCTGATCCAGATCGCGAAGGAAGAGACCGGGTCCGACAAGGTCAACCTCGCGCCGATCAGCCAGGGCGGATCGATCTTCAACGCGCTGATGCAGATATACAAAGACAAAGGCATCCCGCTCTCACGAGATATCCACCGCGTCTGCTTCATCGTTCCCGCCGCCGACGGCACTGCCATTCTGGGCGATATCTTCCGTTACGGGCTTCTCGACGACGACGAGGCGCTTTACGGCTATATGTTCCCGTCGCTGATGGGCGAGGACGACTGGCTTTCGTATCTCGTCACCCTGCTTCTGCGCATCATGCCCAACGCGGACGTGAACAATATCATCGATATCGCCGCCCACGACCTGATCGAGGACTGGCTCGAATATTCCACCTGCCTGTGGGCGCTGACGCCCGCGAAGGATTACGAGGCGTGCCGCGAGATGTATCTCATGGACGACGACAACGCCGTGATCCGCGAACAGACCGACTGGTACCATAACGCGCAGGTCAACGCGAAAGCCTATATCTCCGAGGCGCGCGCGGACGGCGTGGAGTTCTTCGATATCGTCGATTACAACTATCCGCTTTATCACATCTGCGATTCGTGGGATAAGGTCAACGGCGACGGCGTGATCCATACCGATTCCGAGTCCTTCGGCGCGTATTCCAAGGGCGTGGACGTGCCGCTCGGCGACGATTACGTCCCGCAGGATCCCATCTGCACCGATCCGACGCATGACCACATCGATCCCCTCGGCGTGCTGGACGCTTCCACGGGGCTTCTGCCGGAGAACACCTTTTATTTCTGCGGGCAGAACCATGAGAGAACGGCGGACAACGACGTGATCATCGCCCTTGCGACGCGCATTCTTTCCGACGTGAATTTCAAGGATATCTATTCCGACCCCGCGTTCCCGCAGTTCCTCTACGGCAGAAACGGCAGAAGGATGCAGCGCCTTTACAACGCGTGGAAGGATTACGATACCTCCGTCCTGCCCGAGGCGCAGGCGAAGGAGCTGACCGAGGCGCTCGCGGGCGCGAAGGCGGCGCTTGAGAACACGACGATGAAGACCGAGGACTTCACCGCGGCTTACGACCGGCTCGACAATATCACCTACGAGATCAACAACGGCGCGCCGAAGCCCGCGCCGGAGCAGCCCAACCGGTTTGTGAATTTCCTGCAGGATCTGCTGATCCTGTTTGCCAGGATCGTTTCCGTTCTCTTCGGCGGCAAGGGCATCGCCGATATGATCCCGCAGAGATGAGCGGCGATCGCTCCTGCCGGTCCGTCGGCAGAATCATGAAAAAGCTCGAAACCGCGGGACGGCAGACGCCGTCCCCCGTTTCGGATGCCGCCGTCCCGCTGCGCGCGGACGGAAACGCGCTTCTGACCGCCGTGCTCTGGGGCGACGCGCACGCTTCCCTCCTGCTGTCTTCCCGTTCCCAAACCTGCCTTGACGCGGCGCGGGACGTGGCGGCGGCGGAGAGCGTGTTCGACGCGCTGCTTCTCGTGGGCGACGTGACCGAAAACGGGGAAACCGGCGAATACCGCTTTATGGCGGACTGTTGGGATCTCATGCGCGGCCGCGTGAAGCATTATATCCCCGCGACCGGCAACCACGACGTGCGTCTGCGCCCGATCGGCGTCATCGCAAAGCGGTTCGGCAATTTCTGCGATCGTGTCGGCGCGCCCGCCGTACCCGGAAAAACGTATTATTCGCTGCAGGTGAACGGATATCCGTTCATCGTGCTCGGCACGACCCGCGGAACCTTTGAAGAGGCGGCGATCGACGGCGAAGAGCTCCGCTGGTTCGAAAACGAGCTGAAAAAAAGCGCCGCCGACGGCAAACCCGTCTTCGTGCTGCTGCATCAGGCGCTGAAAAACACGAACGGTCTGCCCGATATCTGGAGCGGACCGAGCGTATCGAAGGGCGACGTCGGCCCGCAGAACGACGCGCTGCGGGAGCTGATGGATCAATATAACAATATCTTCCTGCTGACGGGGCATACCCATATGGGCTTCGGCGCCCACAGCTTCGACCGGGCAGGGAAGATCTTCTGCGTCAACGTGCCGTCGGTGGGCGTGCCGTCGAAGTTCGGCGAATACAACGCTCCCGGCACGGGTTATATCATGGAGGTCTTCGGCGACCGCGTCCGCTTCCGTGCGCGGGATCATATCCGCCGCGTGGATCTGCCGGAGCTGGATGTGAATGTTCTGCTTGAGTAAAATGCGGAATTCGGAATGATTAAAAACGGAGGTTCTATAACATGAAAACATCGAAGAAACTCATTTCCGCGCTTCTCGCGCTGGTTCTGCTGCTTTCCTGCGGCGCTGTCGCCTTCGCGGAAGACGGAGCCGATTTTTCGCCCGCGCCGATTACGGCGAAGGACGCGCTGCACACCGAGGGCGAGAAGATGTTCAACGCCGACGGCGAGGAGGTCTTCCTGCGCGGCGTGAACCTCGGCGGCTGGCTGATCCAGGAGGACTGGTTCTGCCCCACGGACAACGGCACGCAGGGCGACCATTGGACGCTCGAAACGCTGATTTCCCGCTTCGGCGTTGAGAGAGCCTATGAGCTGTACAATATCTACTGGGATAACTGGATCACCGAATACGACTTCGCCGAGATCGCGAAAATGGGCTTCAACAGCGTGCGCATCCCGTTCTGGTACCGCAATTTCCAGTCGGACGACAACGGCACGTGGATTTTGAATGACGCGGGCGAGATCGATTTCTCGCGCCTCGACCGGGCGGTGGAGCTGTGCCGGCAGTACGGCCTTTACGCGATCCTCGACCTGCACGGGGTCAACGGCTGTCAGGGCGCGCAGGACCACTGCGGGCAGAAGAACAACTGCCGTTTCTTTGACAAGACCGAGCAGGGTGAGAAATACCGCGCGGAGGCGGTCGAGCTCTGGACGCTGATCGCGGAGCGGTTCGCGGGCGACCCCGCCGTGGCGATGTTCGATCTGCTGAACGAGCCGCTGTGCGATATCCCGCGCTTCAAGCGCAATTACGATCTGGTCAACGGCTTCTACGACGACGCCTACAAGGCGATCCGCGGGAAGGACCCGACCCGCGTCGTCTGCATGATGGGCACCTGGGATATCGGCAAGCTGCCGAACCCGAAGAAGATGGGCTGGACGGACGTGGTCTATCAGCTTCATCAGTATAACGATACGCAGGCGAGCTTCGAGTCCCGCATCGACGCGTCGCGGGCGCTGAAATACAACGTGCCGCTGTACGCGGGCGAATTCCACCCCACCGGCGTCGGCGACGCCGAACCGAACGTCACCGTATCGGAGATCCTGCAGACCTACGAGAACGAGGGCGTGAACTGGACCGTCTGGACCTGGAAGGGCTACAACAGTTGGGCGGCATGGGCGGACTGGTTCATTTGGGGCTCGGTCGAGGATTCCCTGACCGTCGATCCCGAGAACGACAGCTATGAGACGATCGCCGAAAAATGGGGCGCGATGCGCACCGACGGCGGAAACTTCTACAGCGGCCATCTCGACGAAGAGGTCGTGCCCTTCCTGCCCGACGGCAGAGAGGACGATAAGCAGATCAGCGACTTCGCCGCGTTCTTTATCAACCTTTACCGCAAACTGCGCATTGTGTTTGAGGTTCTGGTGAATTTGTTTACGTAAAACCGCCCTGCAGCAGGTTCTGCCGCAGGTGAGACTGCCGGCTTTGCGCCGGTTGCAGGAAACAGGATCGGCACGCTGCCGGTCCTGTTTTTTTACATCTGTTTGATATGCTTCGTTCTTTTTTCCGCTGTCGGATATCTCGGGTGCGGATATGACAAAACAGTTAACAGTTTAAAGCTTCTGTGAATTTGCGACCGATCCGCTTGCTTTTTAGAATTATACATATATAATAGAATTTGTATGTAAATGGTTGAAAAACAAGAAAAATTATGTTAAATTTTTGATGTGCCAATGAAAATTGTAAATGCGAAAAGAGAATAAAAACAGAGAGAAGAGAGAAAAGCATGGAACTCACAAACGTCCCGACCATCCGGGAGCTGCTGGACAACGCACCTGCAAAGCACGGCGACCGCACCTTCATCCGGTTCATCCGGGATGAAAAGATAGTCGAAAAAAAATTCAGCGAGGTGCGCGCCGACAGCCTCGCGTTCTGCCGCCGTCTGCGCGACCTGCTGCATGAAAAAACGCACGTTGCGATCATCAGCAAGAGCTGCTACGAATACATCGTCTGCATGACGGGCGTCATCGTCAGCGGCAACGTGGCGGTGCCCGTCGCGCCGGACGCGCCGACGGAAGAGATCGCGGCGATCCTGAACGACGCGGACGCGGCGGCGGTCCTCTACGAGCCGGAATTCAAGCCGCGCCTTGAGGAACTGAAAGCGCTGTGTCCCGAAGTGAAACATACGCTGAATCTGGGCAGCGGCGAGGATTTCGAGCGGATCTACCGGGATTACGGCGAGACAAGCCCATACGCTGCGCTCTCGGACGTAAAAACGGATCCGACCGCCTGCTCGCTGATCATTTACACCTCCGGCACAACGGGGGATAAAAAGGGCGTGATGCTCTCCGGCAACGCCCTCGTCGGCAACATGATGTTCAAGCCCTACAGCGACATCGTGAACCGCAGGGACGTGATCCTTTCCGTTCTGCCGCTGTATCACATTTTCTGCTTTGTGACGGACTATCTCGGGCCGCTGAAGAACGGCAACGAGCTTTGCCTGAACGGCAATATGCGCGATCTGTTCAAAAATCTTCTGATTTTCAAGCCGAATCAGATGCGCGTGGTCCCCATGCTCGCCGGCGCGCTTTTGAGCCGCATCCGCGCGGTTCAGGCCAAGCACCCGGGGCTCTCCCCGAAGGAGGCCGCGGCGCTGGTCACCGGCGGAAATCTCGATATGATGCTCTGCGGCGGCGCGTATCTCGACCCCGCCCTCTGCCGCGCCTTTGACCAGCTCGGCATTTTCCTGCGGCAGGGTTACGGCATGAGTGAATCCGGCTGCAAGATCACCGTGCCGGACTTTGACACCGCGGTGGACAGCGTCGGGCGCGTGATGAATATCGTGGACGTGCGCATCCGCGGCGGCGAGGTGCAGGTGGATACCCCCTGCCGCATGATCGGTTATTACAAGCGCCCCGAGGAGACCGCCGCCGCCTTCACCGAGGACGGCTGGCTGCGGACCGGGGATATCGGATATCTCGGCGAGGGGCGGCAGCTCTTTATCACCGGACGGCTGAAAAATCTCATCATTCTCTCCAACGGCGAAAACGTTTCGCCCGAGGGGATCGAAAAGCGGTTCACGGCGGATCCCCTTGTGAAGGAGGTTCTGGTCTACGCCAACGGCGACAGGATCGCCGCGGAGGTATTCCCGGACGCGGAATACGCCGAGGCGAAGGGCATTACAGACGTCAAGGCCGCCCTGCAGGAGCTGACGGACCGGCTGAATATGACCGCGCCGCCGTCCCATATCGTGGCGGAGCTGATCGTCCGCGATACGCCGCTTGAAAAGACCGCCACAGGCAAGATCATCCGCAAGCGCGGGGAAGAAGCGAGGAGCAAAGCAGTATGAGACCGAAAAACGGCGAGACCGTATATCATACGATCCATTCACAGGCGATGGTGCAGTATATGTGGCGGTACACCCTGCATATGCAGGCGACGCAGATCCCGGCGAGCATCGCCTTCGACGAGGCGCTGGATTTCGGCGTTCTCGCCCGGGCGGTGAATATCGAGATCGCCCGCAACGACTGCCTGCGTCTGCGCATCTTCCGTGACGGGTTCGGGATCAAGGAGTTTTTCCTGGACGAATACCGTCTCGAGAAGATCCCCTATAACGAATTTCACTCGAAGCAGGAGCAGGAGGCGCGGCTCGACCTGGACGCCTCCACGGAGCTGAAGGTATTCCGGGGCGAGACCTTTCGGGTGCGTTTCTTCAAGACCTTCGACGGGAAAAGCGGCGTTTACATCAACGTTTCGCATATGGTGATGGATTTCGTCGCCGTGTTCATTTTCTTCCGGGATCTGATGCAGGTCTACGACAGCCTGAAAAACGGAACGCCCATGCCCCGGCCGATGGGAAAATACGAGGACGCGATCCGAAACGAGCAGGACAACCCGGAGCTGGAGGAGCGTCTTCGGAAAGAGGGCGAGATCCTCGACGACTGGGTCGCGATGGACGGGCCGCCTTATTTCAGCATGGTCAACGGCACGAAAACGCTGGAACGGCACAGGAAGCTGTTCCATCTGAAAAATCTGAGAAGCCCCTTTGTCTATATGCCGCTGAACGATGCGACGCATCTTCTGAAGCTGCATCTGTCGACGGAGGACAGCGAAAAGATCGACGCTTTCCTGCGGGAAAACCCGGTAAGCCCCGAGTGGCTGTTCCAACTGGGACTGCGCGTTTATCTCTCGAAGGTCAACCGACAGCCCAACGACCTGCTGTTCTGGGTGCTCTGTCCCCGGCGCAAGACCGTGAAAGAAAAACGCATGGGCGGCACGCTGGCCTCGCCGATGCCCTGGCGGCAGAAGCTGCCGGAGGATATGACGTTCAATGAAGCGCTTCATGCGCTGGGCGAGACCCAGCGGTTCCTGTTCCGGCACTCGGACACGCCTTATACGACGATCCGCGACAGCGAGCTGAAACGGTTTCATATGACGCTGCTGCAGTCCGCCAACAGCGTGATGTTCTCCTACCTGCCGCTGGACGAAAAGACCTTCGACGGCAGGAAATACGAATTCTCGGGCTATAATTTCGGACATTACGTCATGCCGGTCTACGCCATCATTCTGCGTGAGGCGGGAAGCGGGCAGTACGTATTCTCATACATCCACCGGCTGTGGCTGACGACGGACGACGAGGTCCGCGCCTTCCACGAGGGCACAGTGCGCACGCTTCTCGCGGGGATCGCGCAGCCCGATAAAACGCTGGGCGAGCTTATGGAGGAAATATAAATGCTTCAAAGGATCATTGATATTATCTGCGAATACGTGGACGCGGACCCCGCGTCGATCACCGCGGAGTCGTCGCTGCGCACAGACGTGGGCGCGACCTCGTTTGACCTGATGAACGTGGCCGCCGCCATCGAAGAGGAGTTCCACTGCTCGGTTCCGGACAGTGCACTGCCGGGGATCCGGACCGTGGAGGATATCGTTTCGCTGCTGGAAGGATAAAACAAAAAAAGAGAAGCAAACGCGGCTGCGTTCCGGACCGGGGGACCGGCGGCGCCGCCGCGTTTGCGTTTCCGGCGCCGCAAAATCGTATTTTATACAACGGCTCTTTTCTTAATTCCGTGAAAATGGTATAGAAAAGGGAAAAGAAATGTGATAAAGTGAATACGGTGATGGAAATG
>JAFRTA010000021.1 GCA_017427315.1 Clostridia bacterium | reverse complement strand
ATCTGCCTCAAAAGACGCGATAGCGTTCATTTTTCGACAATCGCGGAGAATAAACCGAGACGCAGAGCGTATCATTATCGTTCTCTCATCCCTCATTCCTTCTCCCTCATCCCTTCGGGCGACAGCCCGATAAATCAGAATCTACAAATCACTCCGTTTCCGGGACCGCTTCGGTTTCGGAAACGGCTTTTTTCTCCCGCTTCTTCAGCCGCAGGAACAGCCCCGCGAAGGTCAGCGCCGCGCCGAAGCAAAGCGTCAGGCTGATCGCTTTCGACTCGCCGATGCGCAGGACGTTATTCGGGACGAGGCAGAAGCCGAACATCAGCCCGCCCAAAACAAGGGCGTAAAGCGCGAAGAATACGCCTTTTTTCGCCTTGACGCGTTTGTCGTTCGTCTCCATGAGGAGCGTCGGCAGCAGCGCGCCGAGCGCGGCGAACAGCGTCAGCAGCACGACGTAAAGCACCGGCGACCAGTGGATGAAGAAATATCGGATCGTCTCGGCAACGCCGATCATCACCAGCGCCAGCAGCGCGATGATCATCTGTTTGCCCTGCCGATACAGACGGATACAGCCGTATACCGCCGCGGCGACGAGCAGCAGCGCCGCAAGGATCCGCGGGAGCGTATCCAGCAGGAACATCAGCGCCGTGCCCTTCACCTGCGCATATTCCGCCGCCGACGCGCCCTCATTATAAGCCGTTTTGCCGCCCTCGGCGGAAACGCCCAGCTTCGTGCCGGGGCGGGTGCCCGCCTCGGAGTAATCCCACGCCTCGAAGTTCAGCGCGAACACCGGCGATTCGGGATCGAGCGCAAAGTCGAAGTTTTCCGGGTCGGCGAATTTCGGGTCCGCCGTTGTGACGTTGTGAAGATATCCCCTGCGCTTCGCAGCCGACAGAGAGAGCGCCGCGCTGTCGCCGCTGCCCTCGCAGAAATACAGCGATTTTCCATGGGAGAGATCCCACATCAGGTTGCCGTTGTCGCAGAAATGCCCGACGTTGAGCATATAAATATAGACCGGCGCTTTTTTATCCGTCAGAAAAATATTATTGTAATAGAACGCGGTCGCGTGTGGATCATCGCTCCGGCTCCCGGCGCTGACCTGCCCTTCGCCGTTCATCGCGGAAATATTGTTGCGGAAGACGTTGCCCTCGCCGTAATGGATATTCAGGCCCTGACTGAAGCAGCAGAAAACGAGATTCTTTTCCACCAGCATGTCGGAGGAGCCCTCGTCAAGATAGATCCCCCATCCGCCGTAGCCGCCCTGACCGGGGTCGCACTGCACATTGTGGATCACGTTGTGCGTGATCGTCGTGCCGGGCTGCTTGTCCAGCGTGTAAATGCCGCCCATGTCGGAGAGCCAGCCCATGCCGATGTTATAAATGAGGTTATAGCTGATATCGTTCTCGCGGGTGCCGCTCGATCGGTAGCTCCAGGTCCAGCCGCCCGAGATGGCAGTATAATACCCGTCGTGGATCTCGTTGTGCGTGATATGCACGCGCCCCGCGTGGGTGAACTGTACGCCGACGGCGTTATAGAAAATTCTGCCGTACCGGTAAATCAGGTTGTTGTCGATCAGGATATCGCCGGT
>JAFRTA010000137.1 GCA_017427315.1 Clostridia bacterium | reverse complement strand
TCAATCATTACGGCGGGACGAGCAGCTCCGCGCAGCGCGTGAAGATCGCGTCCGAATCCAAGACCGTTGACGTCAAGGGGCTGTTCGGTACGAAGAGCTATACGCTTTCGTCGCAGTACATCTGCTCCGACGCCATCAGCTCGGACAGCAGCGTCGGGATCCTGATAAAAGAAGACCTCAACACGCTCAGAACCGGAACGGATAAGAAAATATATATTATCGATTATAAAACGAACGAATACGTCTCCATTTCGGTAAGCGTCCTGAAATCCATGGCGTCGATGGCCGGAGCGGATTTCGACGTTGACGAAATGTTTGCCGGGAATCCGCTGGAAGACACGATGATCCCGATTTTCACGGATTTGAGCAACAAAGACGTTTCCGAGGCGGAATACGACGGCAAGACCTATACCGTCGTTACGATGGACAACGCCGGCGTGACGGTGAAGTATTACGTCGAACAAAGAAGCGACGGCAATTATTACCCCGTCGTCTGCGAGAGCTATATCGGCGACGCGGTCGATACGACGATCGTGATCCATTCGTACGAGAACGATCCTTCCGCCTATCTGAACCCGCCCGCGGGCATGAAGGAATACGCCGTGAATTCGATCGTTGACCTGATGAACGAAGACGTTATGAGGATCTTCACCTCTCTCGGCGCTTAACGAACCCGCAGGAAACAGACAATACACCTGAAAATATCCCGCAGTTCTGCGGGATATTTGCCTATTGAGAAGACAAGTCCCGGTAATATCCGGCAGCGAAAGAAGTATCAGGAAGTGAAGACAAATGCGTAAACTCGGATTCCGGTTCGTCTCGGTTTGCTGCGCGCTCGCGCTGCTTCTTACCGGGTATACCGCGCTTGCCGCGGGGACGCCCTACGGGCCCGGCGACGGCAACGGCGACGGCAGGGTGAACAGCTCCGACGCACGCCTTGCGCTGCGCATCGCCGCACGGATTCATCAGGCTACGGCGGAGGAGCGAAAAGCGTGCGACGTGAATTATAACGGCACGGTCACGTCCTATGACGCGCGCATGATACTTTGCGTCGCCTCCCGCATCTACGATATGAGTTATATCACGCCGTCCACCGGTTATCCCACCCAAATCACCGAGACGACGGCCGCTTCCGGGCGGGAAGACAGCATTCCGTGGGATCTGATTATGTCTACTGCAACGCGCCCGACCGAGGAAAAAACCACGCAGCCGCCGCCGACGCATCCCAACAATTATTATACAAAGCATACCGAACCGTCCGAAACCGCGGGGGAGACGACGACCGCTCCGATTCCGCCGGAACCCGGCACGGCGCCGGCGGAGCCGACGACGGACGGCGGACCGACCCGCCCGTCCCCGTCGCAGACGACCGCGCCGCAGCCGACGGTCACGACGACGGCGCCGACGCTTCCGCCGCGGAGCGAACGGACGCATTTCTCTCTTTCGCTTGAACGCGAGGCGGACGGGATCCTTGCCTTCACCCTCTCGGTGAAGAACGCGGCGGGGCTTAAGAGCGGCGTCCTCTCCGTGGACTTCGACTTCGCCGTGCTGGCGTTCGTTTCCGCCGAAAACAACGAAGAGATCGGCGCGGTCGTGAATATCCGTCCCGCGCCGACGGCAGGGGATATCGGTTGTGAATTTTCCTTCAGCGAACCGCTGCTTGCGGATTGCTTTACGTTCGGTACGGTTCGTTTCCGCGTGATCGGCGCAGACGCGGAAAGCACGTGCGTCGGCCTTTCGGTGCGCGGAGCCAGCCCGTACAACTGGAAGACGGACGGGGATTTCGCTCCGATGCCCGAGCGGTGCGCGTACCGCGCGAATCTGAACGGCGAAGCGCCGGACGTCACCGACGCGGCGGAGCCCACGTCGGCGACCTCGCCCGTCGAAACGACCGCGGAGCCGACCGCTCCGACCGAAACGGAACCGGCGCGCGTCCCGGGCGAGACGGAAACAGCCCGTCTGTCTCTTTCGCTGGAACGCCCGGGTGACGGAACGCTCGTGTTTACGCTGGCGGTGAAGGACGCGCAGGCGCTCAGGAGCGGAATGCTGAATATCGATTTTGATCCCGGCGTTCTGGAATTCGTTTCCGCCGAGGGTTCCGAAGAGAACGGCGCGTCGGTCAATCTGCGTCCCGCGCCCGCGCCCGGGCTGGTCGGCTGCGAATTCTCGTTCCGTGAGCCGCTCTGCGCGGAGGATTTCCCGCTCGGCACGGTGACGTTCCGCGTAATCGGCGATGCGGCGAATACGACCGTCGCCGCGGCGGTTCAGACGCCGTCCTCCTATAACTGGCGTACCGAAGCCGAATACGTGATCGTTCCCGAGCGATGCTCGTATTACGTACTGCTGAAATAACGCGGCAATGAAAGGGGGCATAACGATGAAACGAAAAGCGATCGTACTGATTCTGATCGTTTGTATCCTTATGCCCGTTTCTATTATGCCCGCACGCGCCGTTTCATCTCTTTTTGTTGCCGCGTGTGATATCAACGGCGACGGCCGCGTTACCGCCGCCGATGCGCGTCTCGTCCTGCGCAGGGCGGCGCGCCTCGAATTTCCCGATAAAACGCTTGCGGCGATTGACGCGGGTATCCGTGTGTTCGGCGATATGAACGGAAGCGGCGGCGTGACCAGCGCAGACGCGAGGCTGCTGCTCGGTTACGTTTCCCGTATGGTCGGCGAGAACGTCTTTACGTTTTCCTTGCTGCCGGCCGGGACCGAGCCGTCCGCGGTGCTGCCGGAACAGACCGACGCCCCTTCGGGGACGCTGTCCGCCGAAACGACGGATTCACTATCGGCTCTGTTAAACTTCTGGTCTGACGGCATAAAAAAGAAAGCGTGGGAACTTGCTTTGTCGCCCGTCCCACCTTTAGAGGCTTCTCGCATTGCC
>JAFRTA010000020.1 GCA_017427315.1 Clostridia bacterium | reverse complement strand
TCATCACCATCACCATGCCGACGACGTTTTCACAAGCTGGGGCGTCGAGACCACGAAACGCTTCTCAAAGGAAGAATTGGAGGCGGTTCTCGCAGGCCTTGCGGACGAGGAACGTTTCGGTACGGTGCTTCGCGCGAAGGGCATCGTCGACGGAACGGACGGCGCGTGGATCCATTTCGACTACGTGCCCGGCGAGGCGGACGTGCGAAACGGCAGCGCGGGCATCATCGGGCGCCTGTGCGTGATCGGTTCCGGCCTCAAAGAAGCGGAGATCAAAGCGGCGTTCGGCGCCTGAAAGGGGTAAACGATGGATCAGGTACCCGTATATATCTTTTCCGGATTTCTTGAGAGCGGCAAGACCACCTTCGTGCAGGGCACGATGGAGGATCGCCGTTTCAACGGCGGCGAGCGGACGCTGATCCTGCTCTGCGAAGAGGGCGAGGTCGAGCTTGAAACTGCGAAGTTCCCGCAGGGCGGCAAAAACGCGGTCGTGCGCGTCGTTGACGATCAGGCGGAACTCACCGAGGAAAATCTGACGAAATGGGCGGCGGCGTGCCGGTGTGAGCGCGTTCTGGTCGAGTATAACGGCATGTGGCTGATCCAGCCGTTCTACGACGCGATGCCCGACGGATGGATCCCTTATCAGAATATGTTTTTTGTCGACGGCAGGACGTTTCTCAATTACAACGCGAACATGCGCTCGCTTGTCGTGGATAAAATCAAAGACGCCGACGTCTGCGTCTTCAACCGTCTGCCGAAGAGCGCGGATATCATGGAATTCCATAAAATCGTCCGCGGCGTATCCCGCAGAAGCGATATCGTATATGAATTCGAAGACGGGACCGTCGTACCCGACGAAATCGAGGACCCGCTGCCGTTCGATATCGAAGCGCCCGTGATACGCGTTGAGGACCGCGATTTTGCGCTGTTCTACCGCGATCTCACGGAAGAGCCGAAGAAGTATCAGGGAAAGACCGTGGAATTCCGCGCGCTCGCGGGGGTAGACAAAAAATTCCCCGATCACGTCTGCGCGCTCGGACGGCACGTCATGACCTGCTGCGTGGAAGATATCCAGTATTGCGCGCTCGCGGCGAAATACGACGCCCCGCTTGTCTTCGAGAATTCCGGATGGTATCGCGTCAATGCGGTCGTCGATATCCGGTTCTCGAGGCTCTACGGCAAAAAAGGACCGATCTTCGTCGTGCGGAGCGCGGAGAAAACGACTCCGCCGGACGAACAGGTCGCGACGTTCTATTAAAGCGGCTCTGCGCAGATGCGGATGTGCGTCCCGTTTCAGGGCCCGCACGTCCGAAACGAGCGCCGCAGCCTTTCAAACTGATTTGTCGGGGCTCCTTTGCCCCGACAAATCAGTTTTTTCGGTGCTATATTTGCACAATAATCCGTGAAGGACCGTTTTTTTCCGAGAAAACGGTCACAAAAGAAATCGGAACCGATTGACATTTTTCCGCATTTTATATAAAATTAAAAAAACGGCAAGGAGGTGCGTCATATGACCGACGTCCGGCCGCCGATCGTCGTAATGGAACGGTACGAGCTGAAATATATCGTCACGCAGGACCAGGCGGAATTTTTTCTGCGCGGCGTCGGGGAACGGCTTCTGCCGGATCGATACGGTTTGACGACGATCGCCTCGCTGTATTATGATACGCCGGATCGCCGCCTCATCCGCGCGTCTCTGGAAAAGCCGAAGTTCAAAGAAAAGATCCGGCTTCGTTCCTACGGTCCCGCAACGGACGACTCGCCCGTATTCCTTGAAATGAAGCGGAAATGCAGCGGGATCGTCTACAAACGTCGGATGCAGACCACCGTTCCGCAGGCCGCGCGGTTTTTTTCCGGGGCGGACGGCGGTGACAGTCAGATCGCCCGCGAAATCGGGTATTTTCGCGATTTTTACGGCAGTCTTGCGCCTTCTTGTCTGATTTTCTGCGACAGAACGGCGTTCGTCGCCCCGGGGAACGATATCCGCGCGACGCTGGACGCGAATCCCCGTTTCCGTTCGGACGACCTTGACCTGCGAAGTCCGGTCCGGGGAGAGCCGCTGCTTCCGCCGGGATATCTGGTGCTCGAGCTGAAAACGGAGCAGGTGCTCCCGTTCTGGATGGCGAAGCTGCTCTCTGAGGGCGGGATTTATCAGACGAGCTTCTCCAAATACGGCGAAGCGTACCGGAGCATCATGACGGGGTGCGGGACCCGGCCGCCGGCATACGGGCGACGATATCCCGCCGCCGCGTTTCCCGATTTCTCCACCGATAAGAAAGGACCGTGATAACCGTGTTCAACTCCATTTATTCCGCGCAGCTCACCTCGGCGCAGTTTTTCATCATGGCCGGCGTCGCGCTCGTTTCGGGCTTCTTATACGCATGGGTGATGTCTTACCGCATCAGATCCGCCAAACGGTTTTTCCTCGTGATGTCGCTGCTGCCGTTTATGGTATCCGCGGTCATTACCTTCGTCAACGGCAACATCGGCGCGGGCGTTGCGATCGGCGGCGCGTTCGGGCTCATCCGGTTCCGTTCCGCGCAGGGCAGCGCGGACGAGCTTGCGGCGATCCTGATCGCAATGGGGGCCGGATTTGCGTTCGGCATGGGCTATATCGCCTACGGCG
>JAFRTA010000136.1 GCA_017427315.1 Clostridia bacterium | reverse complement strand
TCGACGATACGTGACGCGCTGCCTGAAAGTAACGCGCCCGGGTTTTCCGCATTCGCGTAAAACCGGGGCTCGGAATGATATCCGTTTGTTTTTCGGAGAAAGCGCGGAAGCGGCTGCTTTTTGCCGTTCACCGCTTTCTTTTCTTTGCGCCCTTCTTCGCCCGCACCGTCGCCGCGTCCGTCGCAGCGCCGCGGCGCAGCGTGAGTTTTTTCGCTTTCAGCGCCTCGTCGATGAGCAAGTCGATTTGTTTCCCGGCGTCGGAGGCGTCGAGCTTTCTGCGGAACCTGCCGAGGGTCGTCGCATCCGGCGTCTGCTCGTCGAAAAAGCTCAGACGCAGGAATTTGCGGAACGCGAAGCTGTCGTACGCCGCGTCCTCCGCCGCCGTGTCGGACAGGTGGAACCAGCGCCGCAGAAGATACATCCGCAGCATCATTTCCGGGTCGCGGGCGGGCCTGCCGCGCCGCCCCTCGGGACAGTGGGGCTTTGCGAGCGCGACGCATTCCTCCCACGGGACGAGTCCGTCCATCGTATCGAGAAATTTTTCGCGCTTCGTCTTTTTCTTGCGCATCTCATATTCAAGATCGGCAAAGCTCTGCTGGTTTTTCATATCGATTCAGCTCCTTATCGTGTTTATTATACGGGAAAGAAGAAGGATTGTCAATGATATGCCGGTCATTTCGGGAAGTGCGGATTTTCCTGCGGGGCGTAAAAAAGGAACCGGACGCGCCGGTTCCCCGTTGTTTATTTCGTCAATGCGTCGGCGAGGGATTCAAGCGCCGCCTCGGAATCCGCGTGCAGGGAGGAGCGGATCGAGACCAGCGGCTCGAGCAGGGTGATATTTTTCATTCCCTCGAACGCTGCTTTCATTACCTTACCCGCGGAGGGCGCCCAGGAGCCGTTTTCGATCAGGCCGACCGTGCGCTTCTGATAATTTTTCGCCTTGAGGTGGGCGAGGAATTCCTCCGCCGGCGGGAACAGCCCCGCGTCGTAGGACGGCGCGGCGACCACGAGCCGGTCGTAGCGGAACGCGTCCTCGACGCAC
Organism: Clostridia bacterium; assembly: GCA_017427315.1. Taxonomy (GTDB): domain Bacteria; phylum Bacillota; class Clostridia; order Oscillospirales; family Acutalibacteraceae; genus RGIG2774. Next base: position 6,362 of record JAFRTA010000136.1, on the reverse strand, counting down.
TCCGCCTGGTCGTCTCGGGCGAGATCGGCGACGCTGACCTTCTCCGCGCCGCGCGCGCGCAGCATATCCGCGAATTTTTCCACGGCGGTTCTCGTGTTTCCGTGGATCGAGCAATAGGCAATGAATATGCCCTTGTTTTCGGGCTCGTATTTGCTCCACGTATCGTAAATCCCGATATGATAAGCGAGATCATCTTTGAGGATCGGACCGTGCAGCGGGCAGATGATCCCGATATCGAGCGCGGCGGCTTTTTTCAGCACGTTCTGCACCTGCGCGCCGTATTTGCCGACGATATTGAAATAATAGCGCCGCGCCTCGCACGCCCAGTCCTCGTCCGCGTCGAGCGCGCCGAACTTGCCGAACGCGTCCGCCGAAAAGAGGATCTTATCTTTGCCGTCGTAGGACATCATGACCTCGGGCCAGTGCACCATCGGGGTCATGAAAAAGGTCAGCTCGTGCGCGCCGAGGGAAAGCTTGTCGCCCTCTTTGACGACGACGGCTCTGTCGGAAAGATCCGCGCCGAAGAACTGCTTTGCAAAGGTAAAGGTCTTCGCGTTGCCGACGACTTTGATCTCCGGATACGTTTCGATCAGCTTCAGCAGGTTTGCGGAGTGGTCGGGCTCCATGTGGTGTATCACAAGGTAATCCGGCGTTCTGCCGCAGAGGGCTTCCTCGAGATTTGCGAACCACTGATCGGAGACGATCCTGTCCGCGGTATCCATGACCGCGATTTTGTCGTCGAGGATGAGATAGGAATTGTACGCCATTCCCTCGGGAATGATATACTGGCTCTCGAACAGATCGAGCGTCCTGTCGCTCGCGCCGATGTATCTGACGGAATCGGTTACGGTGATTTGATCCATAATTCATTTTCCTTTCGTCCGAACGGAATATCAAAAAACCGGAGAACGGGTCTCCGGCCGGTTAACGGTTTATTCTTCAGCTTCGAATACGTCCTTGCCCGCGCCGCAGAGGGGACAGACGAAATCTTCGCCGAGGTCTTCCCACGAGGTGCCGGGCTCAATGCCGTTATCGGGATCGCCGAGCTCTTCGTCGTAAACATATCCGCAAAGAGAGCAAACGTATTTCATGATGAATTACCTCACTTTTATTATTTGGGATTATTTTACTATATGCCATGCGGGATGTCAAGGGGGTAAATACTGATTTGTCGAGCCGCGCAGCGGCTCGCAAAACAGTATTTAGGGAATAAGGGAGAAGGGCATAAACAAAGACGCAGAGCGTATTATTTGCGTTCTCTTATCCCTTCTCCCTCATCCCTTCTCCCTTGATAAATACTGATTTGTCGCGGAGCGACAAAGCAGTATTTATCAACCAGCTCCGCCAGCCTTTTCTTCGCCCACGCGATCTCCCGGTCGACCGCCTCCGGGGCGGCGCCGCCGGCGCTCGTGCGCTTTGCGACGCAGGCTTCCATATCGATCGCGCCGAACAGATCCTCTTCGAACAGCTCGCTGAAGGAGCGGTATTCGTCAAGCGTGAGCGTTTCGAGCGTTTTTTCGTTCTCGACGCAGTACCCCACGATTTCGCCGGTAATCTTATACGCCGTGCGGAAGGGCAGCCCTTTCGTCACGAGATAGTCCGCGCAGTCGGTGGCGTTGATGAAGCCCTTTGCCGCGGCGGCGCGCATATTTTTTTCTCTTACATGCATGGTGGCGAGCATCGGCGTGAACACGCGAAGGCACTGCTCCGCGGTGTCGCAGGCGTCGAAGATCCCCTCTTTGTCCTCCTGCATATCCTTATTGTAGGCAAGGGGAATGCCCTTCATCACCGTGAGGATCGAAACGAGATCGCCGTATACTCTGCCCGTTTTTCCGCGAACGAGCTCGGCGATATCGGGGTTTTTCTTCTGCGGCATGATGCTCGAACCGGTGGAATAGGCGTCGTCCAGCTCGATGAATTTGAATTCCCAGGAGCACCACAGGATGATCTCCTCCGAGAAGCGGGAGAGGTGCATCATGATCGTTGAGAGCGCGGCGGCCAGCTCGATGATATGGTCGCGGTCGGAAACGCCGTCGATGCTGTTCTCCGAAATGCCGTCGAAATCGAGAAGCCGGGCCTCATAATACCGGTCGGTGTCGAAGCCCGTGCCCGCGAGGGCGCAGGAGCCGAGGGGGGAGACGTTCATGCGCTTGCGGCAGTCGAAGAGCCGGTCGATATCCCGCAGGAACATCATCCCGTACGCCATAAGCTGATGCGCGAAAACGATCGGCTGCGCCCGCTGCAGATGAGTGTAGCCGGGCATGATGACGTCACGGTTTTTCTCCGCGAGGGTGAAGATCTCTTCGCAGAGCGCCGCGAGCAGGTCACGGATCACGTCGATGCGGTCGCGCAGATACAGGCGGATATCCACCGCCACCTGATCGTTCCGGGAGCGGGCGGTGTGCAGCTTCCGTCCCGCGTCGCCGATGCGGGCAGTCAGCTCCGCCTCAACGAAGGAATGGATATCCTCCGCCGCCGGGTCGATCGCAAGCGTCCCCGCGTCGACGTCCGCAAGGATCTCTTTGAGCGTTTTCCGTATCAGGGCGGATTCTTCGGGCGTGACGATCCCCTGTCTGCCGAGCATCGCCGCGTGGGCGATCGACCCCTCGATATCCTGCCGATACATTCTCGCGTCAAAGCGGATCGAGGAGTTGAAGTCGTTGACTTCGGCGTCCAGCGCCTTTTTGAATCTGCCGGTCCATAGTTTGTCCATGTGGTTGTTCCTTTATTGAGGTTAGAATAAAGACTGATTTATAGAGGCTTTTTGTTCGCGGATATCGGGGATCGGGGATCGGATATCGTGCCCGAACTGCGGCTTAAATCATAAAATTGACTCTGCGCAATCGGGAGCGAGCAAGAATAGTTGATTGCACAAGCACGATTCGCGAAATCCGAAATCCGATATCCGAACTTCTGATTTGCCGCGCAGCGGCAAATCAGAAGTTTCCGAGCTTTGCCCTGACCTTGATCGGCAGCCCGAACAGGTTGATGAAGCCCTTGGAATCGGTCTGGTCATAGACCTCGTCCTCGTCGAAGGTGGCGATCTCCTCGCTGTAGAGCGAATAGGGGGAGGTGACCGAGGAAAGAATGATATTGCCCTTGTAGAGCTTGAGCTTTACCTCGCCGGTGACGGTCTCCTGCGTTTTGTCCACGAACGCGGAAAGCGCCTCGCGCAGCGGGGTGAACCACTGGCCGAAGTATACCAGCTCGGCGAATTTCTTCGATACGAGCTCTTTATAGTGCATGGTGTCCCGGTCGAGCGTGATCGTCTCGAGCATCTCGTGCGCCTTATAAAGGATCGTGCCGCCGGGCGTCTCGTAAAGCCCGCGGGACTTCATGCCGACGAGGCGGTTTTCCACCACGTCGAACAGACCGACGCCGTTCCTGCCGCCGATGTCGTTGAGGCGTGCGACGATGGTCGCGGGGGAGAGCTTCTCGCCGTTGACGGCGACGGGCTCGCCCTTTTCAAAGGTGAGCGTCAGGGGCTCCGGCTTGTCCGGCGCCTGCTCGGGCGAAACGCACATCTCAAGGAAGCCGGGCTTGTTATAGGTCGGTTCGTTGGCCGGGTCCTCAAGGTCCAGTCCCTCATGGCTCAGGTGCCAGAGGTTTTTATCCTTGGAGTAGTTCGTTTCCCGGTTGATGCGCAGCGGGATATTGTGTGCCTGCGCGTAGTCGATCTCCTCGCTGCGGGATTTGATATCCCACTCGCGCCAGGGGGCGATGATCTTCATATCCGGCGCGAACGCCTTGATTGTCAGCTCGAAACGGACCTGGTCGTTGCCCTTGCCGGTGCAGCCGTGACAGATCGCGTCCGCGCCTTCGGCCTTTGCGATCTCGACGATACGCTTCGCGATCGCGGGACGGGCGAACGCCGTGCCGAGCAGATATCCCTCGTACGCCGCTCCCGCTTTCAGCGTCGGCCAGACGTAATCGTGAATGAATTCTTCTTTCAGGTCCTCAATATAGAGCTTTGACGCGCCGGTCTTCAGCGCTTTTTCCTCAAGCCCGTCAAGCTCCGTGCCCTGGCCCACGTCGCCGGAGACCGCGATGACCTCGCAGTTGTCGTAGTTCTCTTTGAGCCACGGAATGATGATCGAGGTGTCGAGACCGCCCGAATAAGCAAGAACGACCTTTTTGATTTTCTTCTCCATAAAAGCATTCCTCCCGATGATAGTTGTCGCGGATAAACATACAGTTTTGCTGTATATTTATTATAGGTATCTGCGCTTAAATGTCAAGGGCGTAAATTTTTTTTATCAAAAGCGCCGATAGCCCTTGCTTTATTATTATTGTATTAGTATAATATACATTAACGATAAAATCCCTGCATAGGGAGTGATTTCAGTGAAATTCGGAAGAATCAGAGTCGACCGCAAATGGATTGCCGTCGGAGTCGCGCTGCTGCTGCTCCTGTCTTATATCGTTATGATCGCGGCGCACCGGAATAAATCGGCGAAGACGGTTCCCGTCGTGACCGATGAAAACGGCAATCCGATCGACGGGCAGGACGGGCTTTACGGGCAGACGGCTCTGCTGTTTTATTTTCGCGATACCGACGGCAGCGGCATGATTTTCGGCGTAAACGCGGACTTGACGAACCGGAAAATCAGCGTCGCGGCTCTGCCGGACGATAAAAACTATATGCTGAACGGGACCGCCGTTTCTCTCGGCACGGTCTATGCGGGGAGCGGTCTCGAGGGCGTCAAGGAAGCCGCCGGCCGGCGAATGGGGACGGTATTCCGCCGCGCGTATATCTGTACGCCGGCTCAGTTCGCCCGGGTGACGGAAACGCTCGGCAAGGTCGACGCGTATCTTCCGGAAGCATTTTCCCGCGTCGATTCCACCGCTGCGGTGAATCTCAAGGCGGGAGCAAACCGGCTTTCCGGCGCGGATCTGTACCAGTATCTGAAATACGGCGGCGGCGAGGAGATCTCCTACGAGCTGCGGGGCGACCTGTTCGCCGCGATGCTCGGCGCTTATCTTACCGTCGATAACGCCGGGCAGGGAGAAAAGCTGTTCAACGAGCTTGTCAACGCGGCTGAAACCGATATCACCGTTTACGATTATACGGCGTGGGCGGACCGGATCGCCGCGGCTGCGGCGTCCGAAACGCTTGTGATCGAAAACGCCGGTCTGTTCGGATCGGCCGAGAGTGACGGGTAATGAAACGGTTTCTTGCGGTATCCTGCGCGCTTCTGATCCTCGGCGCGGGGCTTTGGTTCTTTCGGGAGGATCTGCTTGACCTTGCCCGGAACACGGGGCTGCCGACGCTGTTTGAGACGCGCTCCGCGGAATCGCCGACGCTGTCTGTGCCGTCGGATCCGCCGATCGACGGGACAGCGGTTCCGCCTGCGGAGGAATTCTTTTACGCCCGGTTGAACGAGCGTCAGAAACAGGCGTACGATCAGATTCTCGCGGAGCTGTTTTCGTTCCCGGAAAAGATCCGTACGGTGAAAATCGAAGAGGATGATTTCGATCGGATCCATCATGCGCTGATGTACGATCATCCGGAACTGTTTTTCGTGTCGAGCGCCGCGGTGATGGAATTCCGCGCGTTCGCCTGCTGGTATAAACCGGAATACGCCTGCCTGCAGGAGGAGTATCCCGCCATGCTTTCCGCGATCGAGACGGAAAAACAGGCGATCTTATCTGCCGTTCCGGCGGACGCGGACGATTATCAGAAAGAAAAGATCGTTCACGATATGCTGATCGCGTCCTGCGCCTACGGCGAGAGCGGGCATGATTCGGATATTTACGGCGCGCTGGTCGAGCGCCGGGCGGTCTGTTCCGGTTACGCGCGGGCGGCGAAATATCTGCTCGATGCGCTCGGGATCCGCAGCTATCTCGTTTCCGGGGACGCGGTCTCCGGCGGAATCAGAGAAAGCCATATGTGGAATACGGTCTATATCGCCGGCAAGCCCTACTATCTTGACGTTACGTGGGACGATGCGGACGCCGGCAGCGGCGCGGCGGGCTATACCTATTTTAACGTAACGCAGGAAGGCGTCGCGCTGTCGCATTTCCCGACCGATCCCGCGGACAGCGGATGTGTTTACCGGGAACAGAATTATTTCGTCCGTGAGGGACGCTTTTTTACCGGTTGGGACGACGACGCGCGGGACGTATTCGAAAACCGGCTCGTCGAAACCGTGCGCGACGGCGGCGTCTCGTGCGACGTCGCGTTTGACGGCGCGGCGTTGATGGATGAGGCGCTTGCGGACCTGATCGACGGGCAGCGGATCTATCGGCTGCTGCGCAGCGCGGCGCGGCGGACGGATACCGACCTGAAGACGAATTTTGTGAATTATTCGGTCGATCATGAGCTGAACGTGCTGCATATCGACCTTGCCGAAAACTACGGG
>JAFRTA010000135.1 GCA_017427315.1 Clostridia bacterium | reverse complement strand
GGTCGGCGAGCTTGATCTCGTCGGTCGTGTCGGTATATTCCACGCCCTCAAACGTGACGGCGGCTTTGTATTTCACGATCTCGTCGGTCTCGCAGCCCTGCGCACTGACGGGGATCGTCTCGATCTCTTCATCCGTCACGGTCTCGATATGCTCGGAATTATTCCCGCAGGTGAAGGTCGCCGTAGCGGAGGTATGGTCGGCGTTCCATTCCCATGCGGTCAGGGCATAGGCGTGCCCGGTGCGGTCGGCGAGCTTGATCCCGTCGGTCGTGTCGGTGTATTCAACGCCCTCGAACGTGACGGCGGCTTTGTATTTCACGACCTCGTCGGTCTCGCAGCCCTGCGAACTGACGGGGATCGTCTCGATCTCTTCGTCCGTCACGGTCTCGACGTGTTCGGGATTATTCCCGCAGGTGAAGGTCGCGGTCGCGGCGGTATGGTCTTCGTTCCACGCCCAGCCGGTCAGCTCGTAGGCGTGCCCGGTGCGGTCGGCGAGCTTGATCTCGTCGGTCGTGTCGGTATATTCCACGCCCTCAAACGTGACGGCGGCTTTGTATTTCACGACCTCGTCGGTCTCGCAGCCCTGCGCACTGACGGGGATGGTTTCGATCTCTTCGTCGGTCACGGTCTCGATATGCTCGGAATGATTCCCGCAGGTGAAGGTCGCCGTCGCGGAAGTGTGGTCTTCGTTCCACTCCCAGCCGGTCAGCGCGTAGGCGTGCCCGGTCGCGGTGTCTTCGACCGTGACGGTGTTGTCTTCACTCTGCCCGCCGTAGGTCGCGGTGTAAACGGTATATTCGTCCGCTTCGCAGGTCGCGTCGTGGTGGACGCTGCTCATGCCCGCATCGACGAGCTTGATATGCGTGTTGTCCTTGTCGCAGACCAGCTTCGCCTGCGCGGTCGTTCCGTCCGCGCTCCAGACGAAGGAGTCGAAGGCGTAGCCGTGCGTCTCGGTCTCGATAAAGCCGCAGTGTCCGCAGGTGCGGGTGTGCGTCTCGCCGTCATTCGTGTAAGCGCTCCACGCATCATGGGCTTCTTCTTCATAAAGCGCAGTCACCGTGGTCGCGCCGGTGATATTGTCGAACGCCTTGTCCCAGCCTGTGAACTTCATATGCTTTTCATTGTCGCCCGTGATCGCGTGATACGCCGCGGGCATGGGAGCCGTCGCCGCGGAGCCGTGATCCACCGTTTCGGTCTTCAGCGTCCCATTCGTATAACCGTCCTTGAAGATCACGGAATAGGTATTGATCGCGTAATTCGCGGTCAGCGAGCCGTCGCCGACGCCGATGGTGAACTGCTTCGCCGAAGCGTTCCACGTGCCGGCGCCGCCCTTGGTCCAGCTCGTGAAGTGGTATCCGGTCGGGGGCGTCGGGTCGGCGATCGTTTTGACCGCGCCGATCCCGCCGGAGAGCGTCTGCGCGGCATTACTGCCGCCCCACGCGCCGCCGTTGGGATCGACGTTCACGCCATAGGAGAAATTATGAATGATCCTGAAGCCGCCGCCGCGAATCCCGCCTTTGTTATAGGGGTAAATATCGGTGATATAGGAGCCGTATTCGTTGTTATGCGCCGAAACGCCGACGTAAAAACGGGTATTGTAGGTATAGCCGTCGATCGTCCAGCTCCCGGACGTTCCGGTGATCGAGCCGTTGTTTTCCCAGTCGCCCGCAAGATCGTCCTGACTGTTATAGTCGGTCCACGTCGGATACTGCACCCGCGCGATATCGTAGCCGCCGTTCGTCTCCGTTCTTGCGTAGATCCAGAAGCCGTCCGTACCGTTCTGCACGGTGATCGCCTTCGCGATATACGGCGCGCTGAAGTTCGGCGTGATCGAAACGCCTCCGGTACCCTGATTGCCGAGCGCGTTATACGCGTAGATATGCGTAATGTAATAACCGGTTTCGCCGTTGTGCGCGGCAAAGCTGACGTAATACTGACAATTATAGTACTGCCCGTCGATCGTCCATGAGCCCATGGTACCCGACGCGGCGGAATTCGACCACCATTCGGGCTGGATGTCGTCCTGGCCGTTGTAGTCCGTCCACGTGGGGAACTGCACGCGCGTGATCCCGGAGGTGCCGTTGTCGGTCACGAAGGCATAAACGTAATACCCCGCGGTCCCGTTCTGCACGGTCGTCGCACGGACCACCGTCGGATTCACATTGACCTCATATGTACCGTCGGCATAACCGGAGCCGTTGACATAAACATGTGTAATGTATACCCCGCCCTCGTTGTTGTGATCGCTGATCGGGAACCATACGGCGTAATTGTAATTTACGCCGTTGACCGTCCATGAGCCCGCCGACCCGTTATACCATATCAGATCGTCCTGCCCGTTGTAGTTGGTCCAAGTGGGGAACTGGACGCTTGAAGCTGTGCCGGGGTAATACGTATACACCGCAACGCCGCCGCTATGGATCTCATAAGCGAAATATCCCCCTGCCGAAGCATAGATCGGCATTGTGCCGACGATCAGCAGCAGCGCAAACAGCAGCGCCAGCGCCTTTTTGCCCATTTTCTTCATAAACATTTGCCTCCATTCTTTCTTCGCGACGTCACGAATTCGCAAAACGCAAAACGCAAAACGATTTCATCAGAAATTCCCGCCGTTCCATCCCCAGTTCGCGAAGCCGGAATACTTCACGTAGACCCGGTCGGGGGAAATACCGAGTTCTTCTTCGAGGATGCGGCAGATCGCGGCGGTCATCCGCCCGCTCGCATCCGCAGAGACGCTGCCGAGCAGGGCGACGTCGACCATGGCGGCGTCCGCGGAAGCGTCGCCGCGGAACCACATGCGCTGTTTATCCTCGATCCCGACCATCAGCCACTGCTCCGTCTTGCCGGGAAAGCACTCGATCGCCCTGCCGAATTTCGCCTTCAGCGCCTCGGCTTTCGCTTCGCCCACCTCGGCGGTTGTGTTCAGTTTGATATACGGCATATTCTGTCACCTCGGTTCCGTTTTCTGTACTATTTAATTATTTAATCCTAATACTCTGTCCGCTTCGGCGTTGATCCGCGCGCGGATCTCTTCGGGGCTGCCGGAGGCGTCGATACGAACCACGGGATCTTCGGGAAGCGAGGCAAAGACCTCGTCAAACCGCGCCCGGATCCGTTCAAGGCTCTCCGCGTTCTCGAAGATCTCGCGTTCGGAAGCGTTCCGTCCCGCGGCGATGCGGGAAAGGCAGACCTCCACCGGCGCCTCGAGGAAAATACAGAGATCCGGCCGCCGGATATACGGACAGGCGGTGTTGATTTGTTTCACCCATTCCTCATCGGCGTAAGAACCCTGATAGGCAAGAGACGAATAATAATACCGGTCGCTGATCACGTCTTTCCCGGCGGAGAGAAGTTCCGTTATTTCGTCGTTGTGGGCGATACGGTCGGCGACGAACAGCGCCGCCTGTACCTGGGGCGACGCGGCGACCTCGCCGGAAAGCACCCGGCGGATCAGTCTGCCGATCTCCCCCGCCGTCGGCTCGCACTGCACCGAGCAGTCTCTGCCGAGGGCGAGCAGATGCGCGCCCAGAAGCCGCGCCTGCGTCGATTTGCCGCAGCCGTCCAGCCCTTCCATAACGATCAGTTTTCCTTCGGACATCATTTATCCCTGTTCTTCGAATATTTGAGCTTATATACGGCGTGCATCAGCGCGCTTTCAAACACGTTGATCGGTCTGGTGTGCTGGAACGATCCCGTCGAGGCGACGGCTTTGACGTTTTTCTTCACGACCATTTCCACGGCCTCGGCGTCGTACGCGTCCGCAGCAACGCAGAGTGCGCCGTTGTCCTTGAGCATCACCGCGCCGCGTTTGCCGAGCCCGGCGGCGACCTGCTTTGCGGATTTCACCACGTTGCCGGTATTGAAATCCACGGTGCGCATCGAAATACCGACGAGCTGAGCGAAGTCGTCAAGATAGGGCTTGATGACCTTTTTCGCCTTCGACATAGTGACGATATCCTCGTCCTCGCTGTGCAGGATGCACTGCACGTCTTTTCTCTTATTATATACCGCCTTGTGCAGGTCGACACTGAAGGTATAGTCCGCGCCGGCGCGGGTGGTCTCGGTGCGGACCTCGCGCGATTTGAGATTGACGCGGATCACTCTGCCGTCCTCTTTCGAGACGAGCACGGCGGTCGTTCCCTCGCGGGTGGAATCGAAATGCTCGAACGCGGGGCTCGTTTTCTCCGCTCCGCCGGCGTGGGATGCAAAATAATCGACGATATCGTTGAAATGCTCGGCGATCGCGCCGGTGAGCGTCACAAAACGGTGCTTGATAAAATGCTCGCTTTCAAGCTCGAGCTGCGCCGCCACGCGGAACGCCTCGTCGTAATCCGCGCCGAAGCAGACCGCGCCGTGATGCGACAGGATGATCGCCTTTGAGGGACAGCGCTCCAACGCCGCGCGGACGCCGTTATTCAGTCTCTTCGTGCCGGGCAGGCCGTAAGCGGCGACCGTCACGCCGGGGCCGATGATCTCGGCGCCCTCGTCGGTCATGTAGTTGATATCGCAGCCCACCGCGCCGACGGCGCTGGCGTAGGTCTGATGCGTATGGATGACGAAATTCGCGTCGGGACGCATCGCGTAGACCGAGGCGTGCACTTTCTTTTCGCTCGAGGGCTTCACGTCGCCCTCGTAGGAGCAGTCGGCGATATTGACAAGAACGATCTTTTCGGGGGTCAGGTTCTCATAGGCGATGCCGCTGGGCGTAATGACAAAGCTGTTTTCGTCGATGCGGCAGCTCACGTTGCCCCAGGTGCGGGCGATCAGGCCGCATTTGACGAGGTTGAGCCCCGCGTCGATGACAAGCTGTTTCGCGGTGTTGATGTCCATAAGGATACCTCCTGTTTTCTGTTATTTCCAGGACGAGTTCAGTTGAACCGTCCGATTGAATACGATATGGTCCGGCGTGCTGTCTTTATCCACGCAGAAATAGCCCTGACGCATGAACTGGAACACGTCGCCGGGATGCGCTTCGGTAAAGCTCTCGTCGATGCGGCAGTCGGGAATGACTTTGAGCGAATCGGGATTCAGGCTCTCGAGCATGTTATCGCCGGGATTCTCAACGCGGAACAGCCGGTCGTAGAGCCGGACCTCGGCGGTGATG
>JAFRTA010000134.1 GCA_017427315.1 Clostridia bacterium | reverse complement strand
TACCGCCTGCTCGAGGAATTCTTCGGGAGAAAGGTCTATACCTCGACCGTCACCGTGCTTCCGACGTCGGAAAGTGTTTCCGTTTCCGTCGACGCGGATATTTCCTATGCGCCGTTCTTTGAGTATGCCGATACCGACTGGCGCAGCCCCTGCAATACAGAATATTCGATGGCGAACGGGCTCAACGGCGGCACTTACCGCGGTATTCCCGCCGAGATGGGCGGCACGGTCAATTATCTCGGCGGCTTCTGCCACACGATGGGCGGTCTTTGCGAGACCGCGGCGCACGCCGAGACGAACCCCGAACAGCTCGCGCTGCACAACGGCGAGCGCACGACGGACCAGCCGTGCCTGACCGAGCCTGCCGTTCTTGAGATCGCAACGCGGAACGTGCTGAATATCGCCGCGGCGCGGCATGACCCGAACGCTTCGGTACAAATCATCTCCGTGACGCAGAACGATAACTATAACTATTGCGAGTGCGAGCGCTGCAAAGCCTTTGAGGCGGCGCACGGCGGCGTGCAGTCGGCGACGATGATCAATTTCGTCAATCAGATCGCCGATGCGGTAAAAGAGGCGGGTTACGACAACATCGCCATCGACACCTTCGCTTATCAATACACCCGTCAGGCTCCCACGGGCATCGTCCCGCGCGACAACGTGATCGTGCGTCTGTGCACCATCGAATGCTGCTTCTGCCATACGCTGGACGATCCTTCCTGTGAGCGCAACGTGAAGCTGATGAAGGATCTTTCCGACTGGTCGAAGATCTGCGACAGGATCTATGTCTGGGACTATACGACGAACTACAGCAATACCTGCATTGTTTTCCCCGACTTTAACGTGATACAGCGCAACATCCGGGTCTTCTATGAGAACAACGTCAAGGGCGTCTATGAAGAAGGCAACTATTACATCGGCTGGTGCGACGCGGAATTCGGCGAGCTTCGCGCTTATATGATCGCGAAGAGCCTGCAGGACCCCTACTGCGATCTCGACAGCGAGGTCGACGGCTTCCTTAAAGCGTATTACGGTCCCGGCTGGGAGAATATCAAAACGATCCTCGATATGCATACCGCCTCCGCAACCCGGAAGGGCAACCACATCGGCATCGGCGCGGGACCGGAACAGAGCTTCAACTTCAGCGAAAAGGATGTCTCCGCGATCGACGCGCTTTGGAGCGCGGCGAAGGAAGCGGCGGCGGACGACGCAACGACGCTTGAACACGTTGAGCGTTCCGAGCTTTCGTGGCGCTTCTGGAAGAGCAGCGCGCGGAAAGGGGAGTTCTCCATTCTGAACCCGGAGCGCTTTGACGAGAACGAAAAGCTCTTCGAGGATCTTCAGGCCTTCGGCGTCATGGGGATCAACGAGGGCGGCTACGGCGATTACCTTGACTGCATCTGTGTCAGATACGTCCCCGCGAACGAATGGAGTATGTACGAACCCGATGAGAAGGCTGCGCAGATCCGGCTGAAATGGGGCAGATTCCTTGAAAAGATTACGCCGCTGCTGACGCTGTGGGGACTGTATTTCCGTATCTACCAGAGCATTTACAACTGAGAAAACGCCGCTTCCGTGGCAGAGCGCAAAACAGGTCCGCATCCGATGAGGATGCGGACCTGTTTCGCGTTTCTCGTTTCGCTGGTTGTTTGTTGCCGGTTGGTGGTTGATTTCGGGCGTCACGATTTTACGACATCCCGACGCCTCACGGCGCCTTGCCGTTCACAAGAATATCGATTCCCTGATACGCAAGGTAGGGGAACTCGACGAGGCCGAGCACCATCTGTATCAGACGCACGAACGCCCATACGATTTCCTTCAGCGTGAGCAGAACCGGGTTTTCTTCGACGGGCTCCGTGAGATTTTCCGGCGTCGGCTCCGAGCCGGTTATCGTGTATTCGAACTCGGTCAGCATCGGGTTGTGGTCGGTGTAGCGCTCGCCGTTCTCGCCGGTCAGCGGCGGCACGGTCTTCGCAATGGGGGTGATCGTCATATAATCGCCGCTGCGGTAAATGATGCGGTCGAGGTCGTCGCCGGGCGCGATTTTGTTGAATTCCGGGTCAGAGGTATCATAGATTCCATGATTGGAAAGCTCCGCCCATACGTCCTTTGTGCCGGTGGGAACAAGCAGATTGTTGTACATATCGTCCTTCAGCTCGCGTTTGAACTTGAAGTTGAAATCGCCCTGCACGATGAGCGGTCTGCCGTCGTTCAGATTTTCATTGATGTAGGCGGCGAGCTGCTTGAAATTGTCGGCGCGGGCAAGCACCGAAAGCGCGTCGTAGCCCGCGTCCATGTGCACGTTGATCACATTGATGTAAACGCCCTCGGCGAATTCCACCAACGCGTAAATAAAGCCCTTGTTGGACACCGCGTCCATGGAGCCGGAGACCGTGCCGTATTCGAGTCTCCACTTGACGCGCTCGACGTTGTAGATCTTATATTTTGAATAGACGTTCAGTCCCTGTCCCTGTGCGAGACCGCCGCTGGTATAGGAGTGGAACGGATAATTCGTCATTTCGGCGGCAAGGTACGGCGCGCCGTTAAAGTCCTCCTCGGTGCCGATGAAATCCACGTCCGTTCCGTTGAGGAGCTTCCCGAGCGTTTGTGCGCGTTCCTTCGTCGTGGTAAACGACGAGCCTTGGAAACCGCCCACCAGCGGGATCCCCGAGACGTTGTAAGCGATGAATTTCAGCGTGCCGGTCCGCGCCGGCGCAGCGTCCGCGTCTTCCGCCCCCGCGGCGAAGCCGAAGGGCAGGGCGAGAAGAGCGGCGAGGATTACGGACAAAATGCGTTTCATATGGAAGCTTCCTTTCAAATTCTGATTTGTCGGGCTGATGCCCGCCGCTGATATCGGGGATCGGGGATCGGATATCGTGCCGAAACCTCGACTCAAATCAAAGAATTGACACTGCGAATACAATAGAAGCTAATAATATAATTTACAAGCACGATCCACGAGATCCGATACCCGATATCCGAAATTCTGATTTATGCGCTTCGCGCATAAATCAGAATTTATTCAACGAC